>JBIIVE010000085.1:0-8606 GCA_044339605.1 Acidimicrobiales bacterium | reverse complement strand
AACCCTGCGTGCCGTATTCAGCGCACTTTTCGTAATAGTGAGCTTCGATCTCGGGAACAGGAGCCGCCCACATGATGGGAAGTCCAAAGCGAGCGGCACGACGGGCTGCGGGCTTCGACGTTCCGCCGAGAAGGAACATCGGGTGCGGTTGCGTGTAAGGACGCGGCGTGACCTGCACGGTGGTGCCGCGGTATTCGAATGGTTCACCCGTCCATGCCTTGAGCATGACGTCGACGCATTCGTCCATGATCTTTCCGCGATCGGCCCAGGACTTGCCGTGTGCTGCGTATTCGCTCGGGCGATACCCAAGACCGCCAATGACGGTGAGGCGACCCTTCGACATGAGGTCGATGACCGCCATGTCTTCGGCAATGCGCAATGGATCGTGCAGAGGAATAAGCAACGCCGAAAGCGAAACGGAAACGTTCTTCGTGCGGCTGAGAATTGCTGCAGCCATTGTGAGCGGAGAGGAACTCCAACCGTTCTCGGCGCCGTGATGCTCTTCGAGCGTCACCATGCCGCCACCAAGTTCATCAAGAGCTTGGGCCATGTCGAGCATGGCGTTGTAACGATCGGCCATCTCATTTGGCTCGAGTCCGGGCTGAATGCAATTGAAACGCATCATGGTCAGTGCCATGTCATGTCCTCCCCTAAGTGGAATGTGATTCTGCCCTATTTAGAGCAGGTACTGCGACGAATTGGTGGACGGATAGTTGCGCTACTGCGCAGCTTCAGCCGCCGCCAGAATTTCAATGGCTTGCTTGATCCGCTCGGCGTGCTTGGTTTCCTCACGGCCGTTACGAAGCAAGAGTTCGATGATTTCGGGATCAGTCTCGTGGGAGGCCCACTTCTGATAGCCGATGTCGCCCTGAAGTTCTCCTTCAACGATCATCGGTAGCGATGAGGCATCGAGGGAATCGGGAAGATCGACCTCGAACTTTTCGAGTACCTCGGCCGAAGGGACGTACTCGGTGCCGGTCTTCAGCGAAATGACCTTCATCATTCGGCGAGCATGACCAACCTCTTCACGACCGTTCTTACGAAGCAGTTCGGCTGCCTCTTCGTTGTTGAGTCGTTCAGCGAGCGCGTTGTAGAGCACATCGCCGCTGTTCTCGACACGAATGAGAAGTTCGGCCGTTTCGATGTCGAGGGTCTCGGCTTGACCAATGGCCATGGTCGCTTCGAAAAAATTCATGTTGGAATCATCGCGCCTATCGGGCGCGGCCGCCCTGTCGACCAGCGGATCGGCTCGAACCCTGACGGGAACCGGCAGATGAACCGCCGCCGCCCGAGGAACGCCCGCCGCCACCTGAACCGGAACCCGAACGTGAGCCAGCACCTGAGCGGGAACCGCCACCAGAGCCTGATCGCGCACTGGAACCCGAGCCGGAACGGGCGCTTGAGCCCGATCCCCCGCCAGCACCAGCGCCGCTGCGTCCACGACCTGAACCAGCGCGACGCGGGCGACCGGTGGCCGTGGGGGTCTCCGAACGCGGTTTACGCGAATTCGGTCGACCCCCAGGTTTGTTGGCCGGTTCCGGAACATCGAGCAATGCCTTCACTTCTGATGCGCTCTTCTTCAGTCGCTGACCGGGAGCAATTTCCTGCAGTAGCGGTGAATCGGGGCGAACCTTTGTAATGGTGGGCTTGATGCCCGCCTTACGCATGAGTTGATCGGTGTCCTTGCGTTGCGATTCCGTTGCGAGCGTGACAACGACTCCTTCGTTTCCGGCGCGTGCTGTGCGTCCAGAACGATGGAGGTATGCCTTGTGCTCCATAGGCGGATCAGCGTGGATCACGAGCGAGATGTCATCCACATGGATGCCACGCGCTGCGATATCGGTAGCGACCATGGCCGCTGCCGTTCCGTCGGAGAACGCCGCAAGATTTCGCGTGCGGACATTCTGCGAAAGATTTCCGTGCATCTCGACCGAAACAACTCCGTGTGCGTTCAACTGACGCGTGAGTTGCTTGGCGCGATGCTTCGTACGAGTGAAAATAATTGTGCGGCCAGGTGCGGCGGCAAGATCGATGATGACGGGAAGCCGATCATCGTTGGTTACGTGCAACACATGATGGGTCATGGTGTTGACCGGAGATTGTTCCGAATCGACGCTGTGTGTCACTGGATCAGACATGTAGCGCTTGACGATGACGTCGACGCCCTTGTCGAGCGTTGCTGAGAACAGAAGATGCTGTGCATCGTCGGGAGTACGATCGAGAAGACGCTTCACGCCGGGAAGGAATCCGAGGTCGGCCATGTGATCGGCTTCATCGAGAACACACACTTCGACGCGATCGAGCTTGCAGAAGTTCTGGCTGATGAGATCTTCAAGACGACCAGGGCAGGCAACAACAACATCAACGCCCTTACGAAGCGCGTCGACCTGCGGGTTCTGCCCAACACCACCGAAGATGGTTGTGGTGCGAAGACCAAGACGACGAGCAAGCGGTGAAATGGTTGCGTCGATCTGCAATGCGAGTTCGCGAGTGGGCGCAAGGATGAGCGCACGTGGGCGGAACGGTTGGCGGTCGAGCTGCAACATCGAAAGACGAGTGAGCACAGCAAGACCGAATGCGAGCGTCTTGCCGGAACCGGTACGACCGCGACCAAGAACGTCGCGACCCTTCAATGAATCGGGAAGGGTCGAGACCTGAATGGGGAACGGATCAGTGATGCCTTCAAGAGCGAGCGCACCACAGAGGGTGTCGGGAACGCCGAGGGCAAGGAACCCGTTATCGGGATCAAGAGTCGGAAGCGCTTTTTGCGCGGCCAGGGGCTTTTCGTTGCGGGAACGATCGGAACCGGGTCGGGGACGCGCGCCCGAAGAGGAACGGTTGGTACGGGGGCGTTGTGACGCCATATGAATTTTCTCCTACTGAGGTCCGCTGAGAAAGCAAGGGCCAGATGGTGAGCACGGCCGAAACTTGGTGAAGTTGCGGGGTGCTGGGGCCTGAAGCGGTTCAGCGGCGCCGCTCCGGAACTGGAACGACAGAGACACTGTAGTGCGGCAAGCTGCGTTTTCCCTCATCGCCCCCGGTGTCACTAGCGCGTGCGAGGCTCAACCCATGGCATTCGGACAGCAATCAGGCCCACCAGCATCGTCAAAACAGGTCGAGGAACTCCTCGCGTTGTTTGAAGGTGCGGGCTACTCCTCGTTCCGTGAAGCGCGCCATATCTATGGGCTCAACCAACGTCAGGCGGGCGGAAAGTTCACTCGCGGCGAGGCCGACGAGCTCATTGCTCGTCTTGCTGCTGGTGAAGGTGAACTCAATGTTGAACAGGCCGAGCGCGCAATTGCCTCATCATCCGATGCCAACGAACGCGCGGCAAAGCGTGCCGCCAACCGTCAGGCCGAAGCCGTTGCTGCGTTGCCCGACGAGGTACTGGCCGACGAACTCGTGCGTCGCGGCTGGGTGTGTATTCCCGGCGAGTAGATCAGCCAGTGAAGCTGGGCGCCATCGCGTCCGGATCCACCGGAACGAAAGCCTCAGGCGTTACCGCAGCCGACACCTCAGAAAATTCAGCTATGTCGTATTCCGGTTCCGGCAATGTCGACATTCGGAACTCGTAGGAAACACCATTGGTGAGGCCGAGTACCTCGCATTCGGTGAAGTCCTCAAAATTAATATCAGCACACGAACCTTGTTCGACATTCACCCAACCGCCATCGACGCTGGAGACACCAAAACCTTCGGAGGCTTCGCGGACTTGCATGAGGAACCCGTCAACGTTCCCACCAAGTCGTTGGGTCGGATTCGTCCACGACATGGCGACCTTGGTGTCCCCTGCGGTTGCCGTTACGTTCTCGGGCGGTTTACGTGAAAAAGGTGAGATGAAACTGCACCCTGAGCCCGTTACGGGAAGAACTCCGTCGGCAAACAACTCAATGATGATGTTGGTGAGACAAATTGGGGGTGGCCAGAACACGCCAGCGACGTGTTCTGCACCCTCGTAGTACACCAACGACGCATCGACACCGTTATCGACGAAGAACTCGTGCATCGCCACACTCCACGCGTATGGAGTCGCGGTATCTCCAAAACTTCCGATGATCAATGGTGCCGGTGTGCCTACCGGCAGTGGCAATGCCGGCCACACCTTGGCGGGCTCTGAGTCATCGGTGACATCGATGCCGCTAGGGAACAGCCCCTCACAGCCGGCCATGACAAGCAGATAATCCCATCCCAGATAATTCACTGGGTCACCGGGTACGAAACTCTCGGCTGCCCGGACCATCTCCGCCGTGGAGGAGGGAACCCCAGGCATATCAAGGCAATTCACGGTGCTGAATATCAGATCGGAATTGAGGGAGGCACGAGTCTCGCTAGGGCTGGCTGTCTTTGGGGCATTGGGCAGACCATCCGGCATCGGTTCGCCGACGAGGGGGTCGGGGGGCGTTTCGATTGCAACATTGAGACCATTCACGACAACGTCGTAGGTATCGGAGATGTAGCGGGCAGTCGCGGGCCACGAGGGTTCACTCTTAAGCGCACCCGTAACCTGTCCGGTAAAGCTCGCAAGAGTGACTTCAGCCTCTTGGCCGTCGACGGTGGCCGGAACCACCACTCCTTCAACAGCACCGGCAGCGGGATCTAGCCCAACGGGAACAAGCGGAGTAAGAGCAGCAACAACCGCGTAAAACTTGTCACCGATCCCGTCAGGCGCGGCGGGGGCGAACAGCATGTCGAATACTTCATCGGGCGGACCGGCGCGCTCGGTGTTGATGTCAACGTAGGTAGATGCGGGGTCCATTGCCCCGCTGAGCACGAAGGCGCCGGCGTGGTTCCCGAAGTGCTGCAGGTAGACCTCACCGATGTGAGTCCCGTATGAACCACCGAAGTACGCCAGTTTCTTTTCGCTACCCCGGCCAATATCCTCTGCTCGCCGGATCCAGTCCATATCCGCTGCTACCTGCCTCGTACCCAGAAATCCGAGGTACCTCGCGGTCGCTGCCGAACACATCGACTGATATGTCCCGGTGGCTGGGACAACTTCAGCGAAATAACTTGACCAGTCGGGATCGAGAACATTGCCAAGACTGTCCAAACTGTCTTCTGGACCAATGCAGTATGGCGCCGGGGCACTTTCCCCGATGCCCCGAGGATCGAAACCAATGATGTCGTAATCCTCGGCAAGGGCAGTGCCGGCGTAAATTTGAGACATAGCGCGTGCGAACGACAGGCCGGGAACTCCAGGGCCACCGGGGTTTGTCAACAGAGCACCGTTACTTTGACCGCTCGTGGCCGGGAACCGGTTCACCGCAATGTCAATGACTGTGCCCCGTGATCCGAAATGATCAAGCGGCACCGACACTGTCGCACACTGCTCACCTTCGATGGCCTCAGCGCTCTCACACTCACCCCACGCTATGGCGCTGGGTGTAAACGGGTCCTTCGTCGGTTGTGGGGCTGACACCACCTCTGCAAGAGGAGTCGTCACGTTGACTCCCGAGCTGTTACCGCTGCACGAAATGGTGACCTGTGTTCCTTGCACCCACACAGAAGCGGTATCGAATAATTGCAGCGTCACCGTGTAAGTGAACGTCGCACCCGCATCTACCAAATCACCAAACCAAACATCATCCACATAGGGTGCTTCCAGCGGGTCCGCGATTGGCAATGGACCTATCACCGGAGTGTCGACACTGCCCAACGACGTCTCGACGGCAGGGTTACCAGATGACACAACCCATGAACTGCGAACAGTCCAACCGTCAGGCACATCGGTAAGACTCATGAATGACGAAAATCCCGTCAGATCCGCGTTCGGTTGACCGTTGATTGCCACCCCATTGGGAACACAAGTCACGTCATCGAGGTCAATGCTGAGAGCCACCGCAGCAGTCCCGTTCGCAGGAACCAACTCGTCGTTCGCCTGCACCGGCGCAATGGGAACAAATGTCAACCCCACCATCACTGCCGATACCGCCAAAACCCCAATCAACCTGACGGCACTACGACCAGTACCGCTGCGCCCCGCACGAAGAATCCGCATTGATCAGGTCCTTTTCGGAATAAATATCAATTTTTCTACAAAATAAAACTTAGACCATATTTTTTGGAAGAACCTCCGCGATGCGACATGCCGGGGTGACAATCACCCCGGCATCTCGTAGTCGATCAATGGTGTCGATCAGCCAGTGAAGGTGGGCACCATCGCGTCCGGATCCACCGGAACGAGAGCCTCAGGCGTTACCGCAGCCGACACCTCAGAAAATTCAGCTATGTCGTATTCCGGCAATGTCAACATTCGGAACTCGTAGGAAACACCATTGGCGAGGCCGAGCACCTCGCATTCGGTGAAGTCCTCAAAATCAATTAACGCACACGAACCTTGTTCGACATTCACCCAACCGTCATCGACGCTGGAGACGCCGAGACCCTCAGAGACTTCGCGGACTTGCATGAGGAACCCGTCAACGTTCCCACCAAGTCGTTGGATCGGATTCGTCCACGACATAGCGACCTTGGTGTCCCCTGCGGTCGCCACCACGTTCTCTGGCGGTTGACGTGAAAAAGGTGAGATGAAACTGCACCCTGAGCCCGTTATGGGAAGAACTTCGTCGGCAAACAACTCAATGATGATGCTGCACAGACAAATTGGGGGTGGCCAGAACACGCCAGCGACGTGTTCTGCACCCTCGTAGTACACCAACGACGCATCAATACCGTTATCGACGAAGAACTCGTGCATTGCCACACTGAACTCATATGGAGTGGCGGTATCTCCAAAACTTCCGATGATCAATGGCGCCGGTGTGCCTACCGGCAGTGGCAATGCCGGCCACACCTTGGCGGGCTCTGAGTCATCGGTGACATCGATGCCGCTAGGGAACAGCCCCTCACAGTGACTGAGGGCAAGGGCGTAAAACCATCCCAGATAATTCACTGGGTTTCCGGGTACGGAACTCTCGGCTGCCTGGACCATCTCCGCCGCGGAGGAGGGAACCCCAGGCAGATCAAGGCAATTCACGACATCCAGTATCAGTGAGGAATTGAGGGAGGCACGAATCTCGCTAGTGCTGGCTGTCTCTGAGGCATCGGCCAGACCATCCAGCAACGGTTCGCTGACAAGAGGGTCGGGGGGAGTTTCGATTGCAACATTGAGACCATTCACGACAACGTCGTAGGTATCGGAAATGTAGCGGGCAGTCGCGGGCCACGAGTGTTCACTTCGAAGCGCACTCCCGACCTGCCCGGTAAAGCTCGCAAGAGTGACTTCAGCCTCTTGACCGTCGACGGTGGCCGGAACCACCACTCCTTCAACATCACCGGCAGCGGGATCTAGCCCAACAGGAACAAGCGGAGTAAGAGCAGCAACAACCGCGTAGAACTTGTCACCGATCCCGTCAGGAGCGGCGGGGACAAACTGGAAATCAAATACTTCGTCAGGCGGATCGCTGCGCTCAAGCATCCACTCAACGTAGGTAGACGCGGGATCCACTGACCCGCTGAGCACGAAGGCGCCGGCGTAGTTCCCGAAATGCTGGAGGTAGACCTCACCGAGGCGAGTCCCGTACGAACCACCGAAGAACGCCAGTTTCTTGTCGCTACCCCGACCAATATCCTCAGCCCGCCGGATCCAGTCCATATCTGCCGCTACCTGCCTCGTACCCAAAAATCCGAGGTACCTCGCGGTCGCTGCCGAACACATCGACTTATATGCCCCGGTGGCTGGAACAACTTCAGTGAAATAACTTTGCCAGTCGGGATCCAGAACATTGCCAAGACTGTCGGAACCATCGGGTGGAGGAACGCAGTATGGCGCCGGGGAACTTTCCCCGATGCCCCGGGGATCGAAACCAATGATGTCGTAATCCTCGGCAAGAGCAGTGCCGGCGTAAATCTCAGACATAGTGCGGGCGAACGACAGGCCGGGACCTCCAGGGCCACCGGGGTTTGTCAGCAGAGCACCGTTACTTTGACCACTCGTGGCCGGGAACCGGTTCACCGCGATGTCAATGACTGTGCCCCGTGAACCGAAATGATCAAGCGGCACCGACACTGTCGCACACTGCTCACCTTCGATGGCCTCGTCGCTCTCACACTCACCCCAAACGATTGCATCGGGCGTAAGAGAGGCCTTCGTCGGCTGTGGGGCTGACACCACCTCTGCAAGAGGAGTCGTCACGTTGACTCCCGAGCTGTTACCGCTGCACGAAATGGTGACCTGTGTTCCTTGCACCCACACAGAAACGTCATCAAACAATTGCAGCGTCACCGTGTAAGTGAACGTTGCACCCGCATCTACCAAATCACCAAACCAAACATCATCCACATAGGGTGCTTCCAGCGGGTCCACGATTGGCAATGGACCTATCACCGGAGTGTCGACGCTGCCTAACGACGTCTCGACGGCAGGGTTACCAGATGACACAACCCATGAACTGCGAACAGTCCAACCGTCAGGCACATCGGTAAGACTCATGAATGACGAAAATCCCGTCAGATCCGCGTTCGGTTGACCGTTGATTGCCACCCCATTGGGAACACAAGTCACGTCATCGAGGTCAATGCTGAGATTCACCGCAGGAGTCCCGTTCGCAGGAACCAACTCGTCGTTCGCCTGCACCGGCGCAATGGGAACAAATGTCAACCCCACC
>JBIIVE010000017.1:0-29460 GCA_044339605.1 Acidimicrobiales bacterium | reverse complement strand
CGGCCGAACCACCGATTTCGCCGATCATCATGACGGCCTTGGTGTCGGGGTCGGCTTCGAATGCCTCGAGGCAATCGATGAACGAGGTTCCGGGAACCGGATCGCCACCGATACCGACGCATGTGGTCACGCCGATGTCCTGAAGCTTGAGTTCATACAGTGCCTGGTAGGTGAGCGTGCCAGAGCGGCTCACGATGCCAACCGGACCACCGGGCTTGGCGATTTCGCCAGCGGTGATGCCGATGTTGCACTTTCCTGGGCTGATGATGCCGGGGCAGTTCGGTCCGAGGAGACGAACGTTCGGGAAGTCGCGCTTCAACTTGTTGAAGAACCACGCTTCGTCGTGTGCCGGCACACCTTCGGTGATGCACACGATGAATTCGATGCCACCCTCGGCTGCTTCCATGACTGCGTCACGAACGCCGGGAGCCGGAATGAAGATGCATGATGCGTTGGCGCCGGTTTCAGAAACGGCGTCGGCAACCGATGCGAACACCGGGATGCCATCGACATCGGTACCGGCCTTCTTCGGGTTGGTGCCACCGACAACCTTGGTGCCGTAATCGCGGTTACGAAGACCGTAGAAACGACCCTGCGAACCGGTGAGGCCCTGGTAGATGACCTTTGTGTTCTCGTCTACGAAGATGCTCACGGGTTCCTCAGTTCTTCTTCGCGAGTTCGACAGCGGCCGCAGCGGCTTCGAGCATCGTGGGCTTGCTGACGAGCTTGTCGGAGAGATGCGGTGCAAGAAGCGAACGGCCCTCTTCGGCGTTGGTGCCGTCAAGACGGATAACGATCGGAGCGGAGATGTCGACCATCTCGAGTGCGCCGATGATTCCCTTTGCAACTTCTTCGCCTCGGGTGATGCCACCGAAGATGTTGATGAAGATTGACTTCACATTGGGGTCGTCGTTGATGACCTGAAGTGCGCCAGCCATAACTTCAGCATTGGCACCGCCACCAATGTCGAGGAAGTTAGCGGGCTTGCCACCGGCCTGATTGACGACGTCGAGCGTGCTCATGGCGAGTCCAGCACCGTTGGCGATAACGCCGACGGTTCCGTCGAGGCCGACGTACTGCAGGCCCTTCGCATGGGCGGCTTCTTCACGATCGTCACGAACCTGCGTGGCTTCGTATTCGGCCCATTCGTGACGGAAGTCAGCGTTGTTGTCGAGGGTGACCTTGGCGTCGAGTGCATGCACCTTGCCGTCGGTCTTCACGATGAGCGGGTTGATCTCTGCGAGATCTGCGTCGCCATCGGTGTAGGCGGTGTAGAGCTTGAGAAGCAGCGCAACCGCGCCGTCGGTGACTGACGGGTTGAGGTTGGCAGCAAGCACCCACTCGCGACACACCACTTCGGTGAGACCGTCGACCGGGTCGATCCAAATCTTGGCGATCGCGTCGGGGTTTTCGACGGCGACCTGTTCGATCTCGACGCCGCCTTCCTTCGAGAGCATGCCGAGATGCTTCTTGGCCGAGCGATCGAGTGTGAAGGAGACGTAGTACTCCTCGGAGATATCCGAAGCGATCTCGATCCAGAGGATGCGCGTGATGTGACCGGAGATGTCGAGTCCGAGGATGTTGCCTGCGTGCTCACGGACTTCATCGGCGTTGTTGGCGAGTTTGACGCCACCAGCCTTTCCGCGACCACCGGCATGCACCTGGGCCTTGACGACGACGGGATAGCCCACTGCCTCGGCAGCGGCAACGGCCTCGTCGACGGTCGTTACCGGACGCCCGTCGGACACCGGAATGCCGAACTGGGCGAAGAACTGTTTGCCTTGATATTCGAGTAGATCCACGCCGGAGAAGGTAGTCAGTCCGAAGGGCCCACACCTAACTCACGTTTCTGGGTGATCCGGCCGCCACGACGGCCCGACTTTCGCTTCATTCTCGGGCCGGGGATACTGACGGTATGCCAGTGCAGGAAAGTCGCAAGCGTTCCGCTCGCTCTGTGGTGATGGCGGTGGCGGGCGTTGCCGTTGGCATCGTCCTCGTGTTGCTGCTCTTTGTCGTGGCCATCCCATCGCTGACGGAGTCCGGCACGGTCGAAGTAAAACTTGGTTCTGACACCTACGACGCTGGTTCGGCAACAGCTCGCGCGGAAAACATCTCTACTGGCGGTCCGTTGTTGTTCTCTGATGTCTCAAGCGGCAATCGCGACATTTACCTGCAGCACATCGGCGACGACGTCGCAACCGGTTGGTATGCATTCGATGCGCGCCGACCAGGACAAGGACGTGATTGCACGCTCTCGTGGCAGGCATCGCTTTCGAACTTCCGCGACCCGTGCGACGGCGCAGTGATCGCAGCCGACGGAACGGGGCTGCTCTCCTATCCGGTGACCATCACCGACAAAGGCAAAGTCATCGTTGATCTTCGCGGAGACGCTGTCGAGACGACAACAACAACCTCAAGCAAGTAGTTATCGCCGAGACGGAAACACCCGAAGTTGTGGAGTTTGTCGCACAACCTCGACTTCGCCCGAGAGTTCACTCTCGTCAGTAGCAAAACTGCCTGTGGACGTCGTTACGAAACCGTCACGGGCGACTCCATCTTCGACATAGAAGTCGCCCAGGAATGCAGCTACTTCGCTCGACGCTGGATTTCGGTACAGTGCCACGGGATCGTCATATTGCATCACTGAACCGTTCATCATCACTGCAATGCGATCCGCGACGGCAAGCGCCTCGATTCGATCGTGAGTGACGATGATTGCGGTTGCCCCTTCAGCCCGGAGGGCAGAAACAACGTCGGCACAAATTTCCGGACGCATCGCCGCATCAAGAGCCGAGAATGGTTCGTCCATGACGATGAGTTGGGGTCGTGGTGCCATTGCGCGCGCAAGAGCCACTCGTTGTTGCTGCCCTCCAGAAAGTTCGTCGACGCGCCGCCGTTCGAACCCGCTCATGCCGACGAGTTCAAGACATTCGGCAATGCGAGCATCCCGACCTGAGGAACGCTCAAGCCCAAATCCAACATTTCCCGCTACGTCGAGGTGCGGAAACAGTGCGCCTTCTTGGGGAACGTAACCAACGTGACGGCGCTCGGGTAGGACAAATGTCGAAGCGTCGGAAACCACGGCCTCATTGATTGAAATTGTCCCCGAGTCAGGACGTTCAAATCCGGCGATGCAACGCAGGATCGTGGTCTTGCCACTGCCCGATGGACCAACGATGACAGCGATCTGTCCTGATTCGACAGAAAAAGAAACAGAGTCAGCGACCCGGACGCCATCAAACGACTTTGTGACTGACTCCACCTTGAGCGTTGTCTTCACCGTGTCTCCCGAGTCAACGTGAGCAGCGCTGCAGGAATCGCTGCAACGAGAATCAGTACAAGAGCGTAGGGCGATGCGGCCGCGTAATCGGCAACACTCGTTCGGTTCCAGAGTTCAGTGGCCAAGGTGTCCATACCCGTAGGGCGCAACAAGATGGTGGCGGGTAGTTCTTTCATGACCGTAAGAAATACCAACGCTGCTCCCGCCATGATCCCTGGCCGCGCGAGTGGAAGGGTCATCTTTCGAAACACAGCGAAGCGAGAGAGACCAAGCGATCGCGCTGAATCTTCGAGTGTAATCGGCGAGATCTCAACCGAGGCGCGAATCGAGCCAACGGCGAGCGACATGAAGAGAACCACATAGGCAAAGATCAGCATCGGTAAACGTTGATACATCGATGGCACCAAACGAATGCCGAGGTACACAACGGCCAAGCCGATCACGATGCCGGGCAGCGCGTGAATAACAAACACTGTGCGTTCAGTTGATTGAGCCCAACGGGCTTTCACCCGAGCAGCGAGAACGGCTGCAGGAACCGCGAAGAAAATGGCACCGACGGTGGCGAGAAAAGAGACAAAGACTGTTTGGCGCATCGCTCTGAAAATTTCGCCCAAATCAATACCCGAGTCCGCTGCTTCAAAAAACCACCGCAGCACGAGGACGAATGGGATCGCCAGCGTCACGACAACGACCCCGGCGAGAAGTGCCGCCGCAGGGAATCGGCTCGGGCCTAAGTCCAACCGATTGGGGGCTCGCGACACTCCTGCTCCAACTTTTGCGGCCCGACCATCGCCGCGCACAACGAACTCCAACCAGACGAAAATGATCGAGATCGCAACCAGTACGAGCGAAAGAATTGCGGCGCGGGTGGGATTAAACCCGGCGCGGTAGGCACCGAAAATCACCCAAGTGAAACTCTCAAAACGCATCGTCGCAACCGCCCCGAAATCGGAGAGCGCATATAACCCGACCATCAGCGCACCGGCAGTCGCCGCTGGGCGAATCTGACGAAGCGTGAGCCGAAACGCGACGTGACTGGAGCTGAGCCCTAGCGAACGAGCGACGTCTTCTTGCCGGGCGTCGATGCGTCGAAGTGACGCCGCTACGGGGAGAAAAACAAAGGGGAAGGAAATTGACGTGAGAACCAGTACTGCTCCCCAAAACCCCGCGAGCGAAGGAACCCATGAGATCCACGCATACGCAGCCACATAGGAGGGCATCGCTAACGGGAGCACGAGAGCAACTGCGAAGACGCGATGGCCCGGGAGATTTGTACGAATAACAAAAAATGCCGACCACACCCCCACCACCAAACTGAGTGCCGTCACAACGAACGCAAGCGAAAGCGATCGCAGGACGAGATCAAAGGTGCGTCGCTGCCAGATCTCTTCAACAACGTTGTCCAGGCCACGAGATGATGCCTGAATGAAGAGGTAGAGAAGCGGCAACGCGGCAATTGTCGCCGCAAGTACGGCGACAACAGCCACGACGGGTGAAACCCCAAGCGGCCTCGAGGCTCGACCACGAACCTCCGATGTTCGGTCTGAAACCGCGTCCTTCGTCATCATCACTTCGTCAGTAGCCCAACCTTTTGAAGTAGTTCTTGGGTTTGCTCAAGCGATGCCAGATCAGACAAGTCGATCGCGGGAGATTGGAGCGAGGCCAAGGTCGGCTGGTTTGGGTCAGCAGCAGTGACACCGCCAACGAGGGCGAACTCGAAGGTCTTGTCCGCGAAGTACTGCTGAGCTGTCGGGCTGAGGAGGAACTCCACGAACTTCTGCGCGCTGGTCTTGTGCTTTGACGACGAGAGGATTCCGACACCCGCAACGTTCACGAGACCTCCGGGATCACCATTACCGATGTACTGGTTCGAAATCTTGACGTTCTCGGCGCCCTTGGCCTTGATCCGTTCGTTCAGGTAATAGTGATTAACCAGACCGAGCTGCACTTCACCCTTTGCAATCCCGTCGAGAACGGCGCCGTTCTTTTCGTAGGCCTTGGGTTGATTAGCGGCAAAGGCTCGAAGCCATTCTTCAGCACCGTCCTCGCCCCTGATGACACGCAAACCAGTCACGAACGATTGCCACGAAGCGTTTGTCGGCGCGTAACCGATCTGTCCCTTCCACTTCGGATCGAGCAGATCGTCGATCGAGGTCGGTGGGTTCGTGACCTTGACGTTGTCGTACGCAATGACACGAACACGGCCCGAGACCCCAACCCACGTTCCGTCTTTGGCTGCAAACTGGGAAGGAACCTGTTCAAGAATCGATGACGGAAGTTTCCTGAAGCGCCCAGCAGCAGAGACTGCTCCGAGCGCTCCGGCGTCTTGAGAGAAAAACGCATCGGCAGGCGATGCGCTGCCTTCGGTGATGATCTGCGCTCCAAGTTCGCCACTGTCGCCATAGCGGACCTCGATCGCGATTCCAGTCTCGGCGGTGAACATCTCGTACAGAGGCCCAACCAGCAATTCGCTTCGGCCTGAATAGACCGTGAGCGGACCAGACGAATCCGATGATGACGACCCACAGGCTCCGGCGATGAGTCCAAGCACAAGAGCAACTGTGCCCATCATGAGTAACCGACCCCGACGAGACCGAATCAACCGCGCTTCATTCGCATCGGTTTTCATGGCGACCTCCGGAAGTCAGAAGATGTTAGGCATGCCTTACATCGTTCATGTTAGGCAAACCTAACGGATCTGACAAGTCGTCAGAAACATTTCCGGAGGAGCCCCAGGATCAACCGCGGCCTCAGCATTTCTCCAAGGGCGCCCAGGCCAGCAGCAGGCGCTTTTCGCCGAATCCGGGGAATCGGACGACGGCCTCGGCCTTGTCGCCGATGCCTTCGATGCCGAGGATCACGCCTTCACCAAACTTGCCGTGGCGAACATCGTCGCCCGCCTTCAGACCGATGGCCTCGGCCCCGCTTGGGGCGGGAGGTGTGGGCTTGAGCGATGCCTCGACGACCTCGTCGCGATGCGAGCGTCCTCCCCCACCGATGACCGCACCTGACCAATCGTCGTCGTCACTGCGAGAGCGACCGCCGCCGCCCCACATGCCACCGCCAGAACCACGATTGCTTCCCCATGAGTGGCCCGTAGAACTTCCGCCAGAGCTGCGAGATGGACGTCGGTTCCCCTGCACTGACTCGACGAGTTGCGCGGGGATTTCGTCGAGGAAACGACTGGGCGGGTTGTACTGGGTGCTGCCGAACATGGTTCGCGCCCACGCATGGCTGAGATAGAGACGCTCACGTGCGCGCGTGATACCGACATAGGCAAGGCGTCGTTCTTCTTCAAGCTGATCGGGCTCAGCAAGTGTGCGCATGTGCGGGAAGATGCCGTCTTCAAGACCAATCATGAACACACATGGGAACTCAAGGCCTTTGGCCGAGTGCAGTGTCATAAGCACAACAGCGGAATCGTCGTCGTCGAGCGAATCCGTGTCGGCAACAAGACTCACCTGTTCGAGGAATTCATCGACTGAACCAAAATCGCGCGCGGCGCCAACAAGTTCGGCAAGGTTTTCGATGCGGCCTTCGGACTCGACGGTGTGTTCGGCTTCGAGCTCTTCGACATAGCCAGAGCGTTGCAACGCAGCTTCGATAAGTGAAGCCGGACCACTGTCGACGAACAACATGAGTTCGTCCATAAGTTTGAGAAATTGCTCGATGCCCTTTAGCGCTTTGCCGGTAACCCCAGCGGCGGCAGCCTCGCGCAGGACATCGAAGAACGTGAGGTTATGGCTGCGTGCATAGACATCGAGGCGACCAACCGATGATTCGCCGATGCCGCGTTTTGGAACGTTAAGCACGCGCTTCACGCTGACTTCGTCGGAAGGATTCACTGCGACCTTCAAATAGGCCAGCGCATCCTTCACTTCACGACGGTCGTAAAAGCGTGTGCCGCCAATGACTTTGTAGTGAATGCCGACGCGCATGAGGTATTCCTCGACAAGACGGCTTTGCGCGTTGGTGCGGTACAGAATCGCGCAATCGCCCCACCGATGCCCGCTGTCGTGCAAGTGGTTGATTTGATTCGCAACCCATTGCGCTTCATCGGCTTCGTCGTCGGCGTGATAGCGGATGATTGCATCGCCTGAACCAGCTTCGGTCCAGAGTTCTTTGGGGCGGCGCGACATGTTGTTGTCGATTACCGCATTTGCTGCATCGAGAATTGTTTGCGTTGAGCGATAGTTCTGTTCAAGCAATAACACCGTGGTGTCGGGGAACGCGTTTTCGAAGTCGAGAATGTTGGTGATGTCAGCGCCGCGCCACCCGTAGACACTGTTATGAACCAACATCCCGTTGGCTACGTAGGAATGGGTGGGTTCGACGGTGAAGTCATAGACGGGTCCGGAGTAAAGACTCGTTTCAATCTTTTCAACTGGAACTTCAATGAACGCGTCGTCCTTGTGAACAAGAACCTTTGCTCCCTCACGAAGATGCGAGAGCGGCATGTAGTCGTATGTTGTTCCGGCTACGACCATGCGACGACGAATTTCAAGGCCCCCCACATCGGAAACCTTCCGGGCGAGCTCGACAGCCTCGAGATAGTCGCGACGCGATGTTTCAAACCGGAACGTTCCCGGCTTGCTGCCTTGGCGAATGTTGAATCCAGCTTTTTCAAGCCGATCTGCAGTGACGGGACAACTCGAAGACCACTGGACTCGGTGGTACGACACCTTGCCGCGCGCGTCGGCGAACATCGACAGGGTCACGATCGCACGTCGACTACCGGCCTGAGGCTGATGATGCGGAAACTCTGGGTGGAGTAACTCTTCGGCCAGAAGTTCTTTGGCATTGGTAAACGTGTCGACTGAGTCGTACAGACGGCGAATCCATTCGTCGTCCATTGCGAGGTCGCGCCCTTGAGCATGAAAACAGGTCGTGGGAAGGCCGTAGGCAACCGAGAAATACTCCTCCCAGTAGGAGGCTTCTGCTTGGGTGCCACACACTCGAAGTACCCACAGCGAATCTGCGTGCTCCTGGACGGCCCGAACGCGGTAACCCAACTGGCGATAGCCACGACTGTCGGTGCGAATCGATTTGGTTTGACCGACTCGCCAGCCTCGGTCCGAGCGGAACATCAAATAGACGAACCACTTTCCCGGTTCGGCGTCCATGCGCGCCGGAACAATGTGATGCGGCGTGCCAGTGAGTTCGAAACCACTGGCCGAAACCGTAACCACGGGGCCGTCGTATTCGCCCGCCCACACTGCAGCAACCGATCCGCGAGCTGCGCCCTCACGGCCATCTGAGCCGGTCAGAACGTCGCCGACCCGCACATTTTCCACCGGAACCAATCCGCGCTCAGTAGCAATTTGCGTGCCAGGGACAAGACACTGATCGCCATCGCCCACCACGCACACGTTGTGATGCTGCGCGCCAAGCATGAGCACCATTTCGTTCTGCACATGATTGGTGTCTTGATATTCGTCAACCAGGATGTGGCCGAAACGTCGCTGATAGGTCTCGAGAACGTCGGGGTGTTCGCGGAACAACTTGACGGTGTTGACAAGTAAGTCGTCGAAGTCCATTGCGCCGGCTTTGAGCAGACGGGCCTGGTAGTCAACGAACACCTCGGCGATCTTTCGATCGAAAATGGATCCAGCCCGAGCAGCAAAACTTGAAGGGTCGAGACCTTCGTTCTTTGCCGCGGAAATCGAACCGTGTACCGAGCGAGAGGGGAACTTCTTGGGGTCGAGCCCAAGGTCTCGAATGCAATAGCCCGTGAGGCGTTCGGCATCGGACTGGTCGTAGATCGTGAATGAGGATGGAAAGCCGAGTCGGCTGCCGTCGCGACGCAGGATACGAACGCAGGCGGAGTGGAACGTAGAAACCCACATCTTCTCGGCCACCGGACCAACGAGGGCGGCGACGCGCTCTTTCATCTCGCCAGCGGCCTTATTGGTGAAGGTGATAGCCAGGATTTCGAACGGTGACACCCCAAGATCGCGGATGAGATGGGCGATGCGCTGGGTGAGCACACGAGTCTTGCCCGAACCGGCCCCGGCAATGATGAGCAGCGGACCTTCGGAGTGGATGACGGCCTCGTGCTGGACGGGATTGAGGCCCTCGAGGAGGTCGGAGTTCGGGCGCGACGGGCCGTCGTCGAAAAGGGAAGTCATGGTGAGGTCACCCTACCGGCGCCTTGTGACGCTCTGAGTCGGCTCAGGCCGAGGGGAAAAGGCGCTCCCGGAAGAACTCCAGTACCTGGTCAAGTGCAGCCCGAGTGGGGTGGCCGGGCTCATCAACCAAATGTTCGGTCACCACTGAATGCGCGTCCTTGGGGTTGCCCCACTCGTTACCTTCAGAGGAATCGATCTCAATGCCAATGAATCCATCGCCGAGCTCTTGACGCAACGTTGCGAATCGTTCGGCTGGCACTGCGCGATCATTCGTGAACCGCATACCGAGAACACAGATGTCGTCATTAGCAACGCGCTCTTTCACGACGCGCAGGTCTTCGGGCGACAAATGAATACTGGCCTTGGCTTTTTTCGAGACCGGCAATGGCAACGATGGCTGACTGAGCACAGGTGCAATCACCGACGGATCCACCGTCATTCCCAACGCAAAGCCACCGGTCAAACACATACCGATCGCTCCGACACCGGGGCCCCCGCATTCGGCATGCGCGTGCCGAGCTAGCGCGCGCAACCAGATTGAAAGCGGTTCGGTCTTTCCGGTCGCGAACGCGGCGAACTCTTTCGACACACACCCTTTCGCCAACGACTTGACGATGTAGCCGCCGCTCGGTGCTCGGCCGGGCGTTCCGAACAACACCGGCAGATACACCGTGCATCCCAGTTCACGAACCCGCCGAGCGAACTGCGCCACCTTGGGCGTGATGCCAGGAATCTCCGCCATAACGATGACGGCAGGACCAGTGCCGCTGCGGAAAACCTCGTGGGTCTCACCCTCGTGAGTGAATGATCCGCGGGTGAAGTCAGAAAGTTGATCTGCGATCTCAATTGCCATCGCCAAACGCTAGAACGCTTCAGCCCTGAGTGCCTTTTAGGTAGTAGGAAAGAGGGACACTTTCGCTGAGGGGGATCCGTGAGCAGGAACGAAGGACGCTTCGAGGACAAGGTCGTGCTGATTACCGGCGCGGCCCGCGGTCAGGGCCGAGCCCATGCTCGCCGGTTCGCCGCCGAGGGCGCCAACATCATCGCCGTCGACGCCTGCGCACCAATCCTTCCCGATGTCTCCTACGAGCCCGCCACCGAGGAAGACCTGCGCGAAACCGCACGGCTCGTTGAACAGGAAGGTCGAGGCATCGTCGCCCATGTTGCCGACGTTCGGAACCAAGCCGCGCTCGACGCTGCAGTGGCCGAAGGCATTGACCGATTCGGCCGACTCGATGTCATCGTCGCCAATGCGGGTGTCGCCAGCTACCACCTCACATGGGAAGTTCCCGAAGAACACTGGGCAATCGTGCTCGATGTAAACCTCACCGGAGTTTGGCGCACAGTGAAGGCCGGCCTTCCCGCAATGATCGAAGCCGGCAACGGTGGCGCGATCACGTTCATTAGTTCCGCCGCCGGCCTTCGTGGCTATTCGTACCTTGGCCACTACGCAGCCACGAAGCATGGTCTCGTGGGGCTCATGCGATCACTCACGCTTGAAGTTGGCCAGTACGACATTCGCGTCAACACCATTCACCCCGGCGCGGTCGACACCGTGATGGGTCACGACCCCGATGTGCAGCGCATCATCGCCGAAGATCCGCGCACGACCGCTGCGTACACCGGCCAGCGTCCACTTGATGGTGGTGCACAGAAAGTCGACGACATTTCCAACGCGCTGCTGTGGATTAGTTCCGACGAGGCCCGCATGGTTACGGGCATCACGTTGCCCATCGATGCCGGCGCAGCGATGCGCTGAGAGGATTTCACTATGAGCGTTCGACTCCCCCGCCAAAAGCCGTTTCGATTCAGCATCCAAGCCAGCGAACCGCCCGGTGGTTTTACCGGCAGCGCCGACGATGGCGACCGTTGGCGCGCACTGGCCCGTCAGGTCGAATCGCTCGGTTACGACTCGCTCACGATCGCCGATCATCTTGATTCGCAATTGGCAATTACCCCCGCGCTCGTGTCAGCGGCCGAAGCAACAACCACACTCAAGATCGGCACGTTGGTGTGGTGCAACGACTACCGCCATCCGGTGATTCTCGCTAAAGAAGCTGCGACCATCGACCTGTTGAGCGGCGGTCGACTCGAATTCGGAATAGGTGCCGGTTGGATGACCACCGATTACGAACAAGCCGGCATCCCGCTTGATCGACCCGGCATTCGCATCGACCGCATGGCCGAGGCCATCACGATCATCAAGGGTTTGTTCGGCGCAGGCCCGGTCGATTTCAAAGGCGAGCACTACAACATCACCGGACACGAAGGAACGCCGAAACCACTGCAGTCGTCGGTTCCGTTCCTTATCGGTGGAGGCGGCAAAAAGGTACTGGGTATCGCTGCCCGCGAAGCCGACATCATCGGGATCAATGTTGCGCTCACCGCAGGCGTCATCGATGCATCAGCTGGTCCTAATGCCACTGCAGAAGCCACTGAAGAGAAGTTGCAGTGGATCGCCGATGCTGCGGGTGATCGCTACGACGATCTTGAACTCCAAACCCGTGTGCATCTCGCCGTCGTCACCGATGATCGCGAAGGCTTCGCTGAAATGGTCGCGCCTGCACTCGGCCTCACCGGCGCGCAGGCGTTGGAATCGCCACACGCGCTCGCCGGCACCGTTGATCAGTTATGCGAAACGATCATCGAACGTCGCGAACGTTTCGGCCTGTCGTATGTCACCGTTGGTGCTGACGCGGTTGAATCGTTTGCACCGGTTGTTGCGAGACTCGCAGGAACCTGAGAGCGACTTGCAAGACACATCGAGACCGGCCGCAACCGACTAGGACCTCATTGGTCGTCTCGATAATCGCCACAGCAACGAACCCATCGCAATGAAGGTCAACGCCCAAAGAACGAGTTCGGGGACAGAAGCTCCGGTTATCGGCAGTTGAGATTGTTCTTGTCCGATAGTTGAGGTCCCGATTTGCAATCCGAGGCTTGCAGGAGACGCGTTACCAGCTTGATCGGTGGCGACAGCCGTGATTTCCCAAGCACCCGAGCCGACCTCCCCTAACGAGCAACTTGATTGTGAACCCGCAACGTAGGTGCAGCTCAGAAACTCGCTGCCATTACGGCCCTCAATGATCACAACAGTCCCTAACGGAATTCCCGGAACAGTAAATCGACCGGTTCCCGCTCCATCCTCAACCGGAGCCAAAGGGGCAAGCGGAACCTACGTATTCCATCAACAGTTTGATCTGACACGTGCTCGGCCCCAAGTACTTAGCGGATCGCAAAAAGTAACGGCATCGAGCGCACCGACACCGGAAGATTCTTCCGAAACGACCGGCCTGCCGCGCATTGCTCGGGTTCGTACACTCTCAACCGTGCCCCGATCAGTCTCCCCTGACATCGACGATCGAATCATCGCTGCCTGTCAGGCCGAGATTGACAAACGCGGCATCATCGGGATGCGCGTCTCCGCCGTAGCCAAAAGCGCAAATACGACCGTTGCGATGATCTACCGACGGTTCGTTGATCGGGACGGACTCCTCGCCCACACTCTCGGCGCTTACTACCGGAATCGAATCTCCGCCGTCATCGAGACGATCGAGAAGCGTCTCGCCGAGTCAGGAAGCATCACCATCGACGACGTGATGGAACTCACACCAGTTCCCCATCATCGAGGTTCCGAGGAACTCCACAGGAACCTTCCCCGCATCACTGTGATCGCTGCGGAAAATTTTGCACTTCGTGTCATCGTCGAACAAGTGATGCGCGAGGGGATGCGACAGTTGGAAGATGCGATGAATCGTCTCGTCGATCGGATGCCCGAAGACCAACAGTTCGATCCGCGGATCTTCACCTATTTCATGGTGAATCTGACGTGGATGTACAACGATCTGCGTGGCGACGAGGCGATCAGCAACGAAGAGTTCAAAGACTTCGTACGAGGACTGCTCAAGGACTCGAAACGACCGGGCTGACTATTCCCACTCGATAGTGCCGGGAGGCTTCGACGTGATGTCGTAGGCCACTCGGTTGATTCCGGGCACCTCGTTGATGATTCGCGAGGACATGCGCTCGAGAAGTTCATACGGAAGTCGGGCCCAATCGGCGGTCATCGCGTCTTCGCTCGTAACAGCGCGAATGATGGCCGGGTGGCCATAGGTGCGCTCGTCACCCATGACACCGACCGAGCGGATGTCGGGCAGCACGGCGAACGCTTGCCAGATTTCACGCTCAAGGCCGGCGGCCTTCACTTCTTCACGCACGATCGCGTCGGCCTTTTGCAGCATCTCGACTTTGTCGGGCGTGACTTCACCAATGATGCGCACGCCAAGACCGGGGCCAGGGAATGGCTGGCGCCACACGATTTCGTCGGGAAGACCAAGTTCTGTGCCGACCTTGCGCACCTCGTCCTTAAACAACGTTCGAAGTGGTTCAACGAGTTCAAAGTCCATATCGTCGGGAAGACCGCCGACGTTGTGATGACTTTTGATCTTGGCGGCGTCTTTGGTGCCCGACTCGATGACATCGGGATACAGCGTTCCCTGAACGAGGAACTTGGCGTCTTCGAGGCCACCCTTGGCGTCTTCAAAAATACGAATGAAAAGTTCGCCGATTGCTTTGCGCTTTTCTTCGGGATCAGTGATGCCCGCAAGACGTTCGAAGAAACGATCGCCAGCGCGAACGTGAATGAGTTCAATACCTTGATGGCGCTGAAAGGTTTCGACAACTTGCTCGCCTTCGCCGAGACGCATGAGGCCGGTGTCGACAAACACACACGTGAGCTGCGAACCAATGGCTTTGTGCACGAGCGCCGCAGCAACAGCGGAATCGACGCCACCAGATAAACCACAGATGGCGCGCCCGCTGCCAACCTGGGCTCGGATGAGTTCAATCTGCGTATCGATGATCGATGACATCGTCCACGTCGGAGCGAGGCCGCAACCGTCGTACAAGAAGTGCTCTAGAAGTTCTTGGCCATGCGGTGTGTGCACAACCTCGGGATGGAACTGCACGCCGTAGCGGCGATTCTTCACATCTTCATAGGCCGCTGCAGGCGTTTCTGGAGTTGACGCCGTGACCGTTGCGCCAACCGGCGGAACCGTGATGGTGTCGAAGTGGCTCATCCAGACCGATTGTGTACGGGGCTGTGCGGCGCTGAACAGAACATCGTCAGCCACAACAGTGAGTTCGGTACGTCCGTATTCCCCGCGGTCGGTGCGAGAAACCTCGCCACCGAGATCACGGGCGAGCAACTGTGCGCCGTAGCAAATGCCAAGAATCGGAACACCGAGTTCGTACACACCTGGGTCGATTGACGGAGCGCCATCGACGTGCACCGAAGCAGGACCACCCGAAAAGATGATTCCTACAGGGTTCTTTGCAGCAATTTCCGCTGCAGTGAGGTTGTGCCCAATGATTTCAGAGAACACATGCGCTTCACGCACGCGGCGCGCAATGAGTTGTGCATACTGCGCGCCGAAATCGACGACAAGGACGGGGCCTACCGTCGATTCAGTGTTCAAGATCAGTGACCCATCCCGACGCCCTGCGCCTTCTGCAGGACCTTTCCTTCGGTCTGTAGCGCAGGAGCAACCATAACCTCGGCCTTTTGGAATTCCTTCACTGTTTGATAGCCACATGTGGCCATCGAGGTGCGAAGGGCGCCAAACAAGTTCATGCGTCCGTCGTTTTCATTCGCGGGGCCAACGAGAATTTCTTCGAGCGTTCCGCGAGTTGAGGTCTTGACACGCGCACCGCGAGGAAGCGTGGGATGGAAGGTGGCCATTCCCCAGTGGTAACCGCGGCCCGGAGCTTCAGATGCTGCGGCGAGTGGTGAACCGATCATGACAGCATCAGCGCCGCACACGATGGCCTTGGCGATATCGCCACCGGTTCCCATGCCGCCGTCGGCGATGACTTGGCAGTAAACGCCGGTTTCATCGAGGTGACGCATACGTGCAGCGCGCGCATCGGCAATTGCGGTTGCCTGCGGAACGCCAAGACCAAGCACAGCGCGAGTGGTGCATGCGTGACCGGGGCCAACACCAACAAGAACGCCAGCCGCTCCCGTGCGCATGAGATGCAGCGCTGCTTGGTAGGAAGCACAGCCACCGACAATGACAGGGATGTCGATCTCACGAACAAACTTCTTGAGGTTCAGCGGTTCGACCGTCTTGGAGACGTGTTCAGCCGAAACAACAGTGCCCTGAATGACGAGAAGATCGAGTTCCGCTTCGAGAATGGCCTTGGCCAGCGACTCGGTGCGTTGCGGAGTTACCGACGCACACGAGGTAACCCCTGCAGCATTAATTTCACGAATGCGCTGAGCAACGAGTTCGGGCTTGATTGGCTCCATGTAGATCTGCTGCATCCGAGCAGTGGCTTTTTCGACATCGAGCTTGCTGATCTCTTCCAACAGCGACTCGGGATCTTCGTAACGAGTCCACAGACCTTCGAGGTTCAGCACACCGACGCCTCCGAGTCGACCAATTTCGATCGCGGTTGCGGGGCTTACAACACCGTCCATCGCTGATGCCATGAGCGGAAGCCGGAACTTGAATGCATCGATTTCCCAGGTGATGTCGACATCTTCGGGATCACGCGTACGGCGGCTCGGCACGATGGCGATGTCATCGAAGCCGTATGCACGACGACCCGACTTGCCCATTCCGATTTCGACTTCAGCCATTGCTGATCCCTTCGCTCAAATCCGTCGGGGATACCCCGGGGAGGAATGGCGGAACTGGACCACAAGGGCCCCACTCCGCTGGAAAGAGAGAACCCTACTCTGCGAGGCCGGGCGGGAGGACAGCGTTGGGGGCATCCCAATGCGTGATCTCTGCCTGCGGATCGTGCGTCCCGGTAACGATCGAAAGGAGGTTGCGAAGCATCGCTGCGGTTGCACCCCACACCGTGTCGCCCTCAATTTCGAAGAAAAACACTGGCCGGGTGTGCTCTCCGAAGGTCCAGAGTTCCTCGCGAAATACTCCGTCATTCAGCAATTCGTGGAGCCCGACGTGCAGCACCAATTCCACCTCGTCGGGAGCAGCTTGCAACGTTGGAATCACCAGATGTGGATCGGTGATCTCCGCGACATACGGAACAATCCATGATCGACTCGACACCGTTCGCAAATGGTCGAGTTCGCCGAGGTGCCTCACCACTGATGGATCAAGCGCGATTTCTTCCTCGGCCTCGCGCAGCGCAGTCACCCACAGCTGCTCTCCCGGCTCCTGACGACCGCCAGGGAAACTCACCTCTCCGCTATGACTACGAAGCGCCTTGGATCGACGGGTGAGGACAACCTGAGCAGCCCCCGCTACGTCCTCGTATAAGCCAGCGAGTACTGCAGACCGAAGTGCACCATCGGCAACCTCTTGAGAGCGCGGAGCAGCCGCCGAGGCCATGACGGTTCGAATCTCGGCCATCGTTGGACGACGGAGTTCAGCAGAAAGATGCGCCCAAGGCGCCGGTCCACCTTCCACCGTCCCGGGAGGACGAGGAATTTGCTGCTGGCCTCCCCGGTTCAGGACGCGCCTGCCTGCTTTTGCTCGACGAGCGCGCGCAGCAATTCAGGCATGCCGGCGGTCTTGAGATTGGCCATGACGCGTCCGGGAGTGTTTTCACCCGTCTCCCACTCCGTCCAGGCGGCAAGCAATTTCTCGGGATCGGGTGGCGGGGGTCCAGCTGACATGTCCATAGGCGCAAGGGTAGCGACAAGTCTCACACTTCAACGCAAACGGCCGATCCCGAAGGACCGGCCGTTGCGAACAACCCGTGTGGGTTGAATTACATCATTCCGCCCATGCCACCCATACCGCCCATGGCGGCAGCAGCAGCTGCGGCACCGCCACCATCGTCCGGCTTATCGGCGATGAGTGCTTCGGTGGTGAGGAGCAGAGCCGCAATCGACGCTGCGTTCTGCAGTGCAGCGCGGGTGACCTTGGCCGGGTCGATGACGCCAGCCTTGAGAAGGTCAACCATTTCGCCGGTTGCAGCGTTAAAGCCAATCGAGCCCTTTGCGGCTTCGACCTGCTGAACGATGACGGCACCTTCGTGGCCAGCGTTGTCAGCGATGAGTCGGGCCGGAGCCTCGAGCGCACGGTAGACAGCGCGAGCGCCAGTGGCTTCGTCGCCTTCAAGCGATTCGATGGTCTTGTTCAGCGATGCGCGTGCACGGAGAAGTGCAGTACCGCCACCGGCGACAACACCTTCTTCGATTGCTGCACGAGTTGCGCTGAGCGCGTCTTCGATGCGGTGCTTCTTTTCCTTGAGTTCAACCTCGGTGGCTGCGCCAACCTTGATGACCGCAACGCCGCCCGAAAGCTTCGCAAGGCGCTCCTGGAGCTTCTCGCGATCCCAATCGGAATCGGTGTCGTCGATCTCGCGCTTGATCTGCGCAACACGACCGTTGACGTCGGCAGATTCGCCAGCGCCTTCAACGATGGTGGTTTCGTCCTTGGTCACAACAACCTTGCGGGCGGTGCCGAGCAGGTCGAGGGTGGCCGAGTCGAGCTTGAGGCCGATCTCTTCGCTGATGACCTGACCACCGGTGAGGATGGCCATGTCAGCGAGCATTGCCTTGCGGCGCTCGCCGAAGCCCGGAGCCTTAACGGCAACGGAGTTGAACGTGCCACGGATCTTGTTCACCACGAGGGTGGCAAGTGCTTCACCGTCGACATCTTCGGCGATGATCAGAAGGGGCTTGCCCGACTGCATGACCTTCTCGAGCACGGGAAGCATGTCCTGTACTGACGAGATCTTCGAGTTCACGAAGAGGATGTACGGGTTGTCGAGCACTGCTTCCTGACGCTCAAGGTCAGAAACGAAGTACGGGGAGAGGTAGCCCTTATCGAACTGCATGCCCTCGACGAAGTCGAGATCCATGCCGAAGGTGTTGGACTCTTCAACGGTGACAACGCCGTCCTTGCCGACCTTGTCGATTGCATCAGCAATCACGCCACCGATAACGGTGTCTGCAGCAGAAATGCTGGCGACCTGAGCGATCTCGGACTTGTCGTCGATCTCCTTGGCCTGCTTCTTGATGCTTTCAACCGCGGAAGCAACAGCCTTTTCGATGCCACGCTTGAGGCCAAGCGGGCTTGCACCGGCAGCCACGTTGCGAAGTCCTTCGCGAACGAGAGCCTGAGCAAGAACGGTGGCGGTGGTGGTGCCGTCGCCAGCGATGTCGTTGGTCTTTGTTGCAACTTCCTTGACCAGCTGTGCACCCATGTTCTCGAAGGGATCTTCGAGTTCGATTTCACGAGCGATGGAAACACCATCGTTGGTGATGGTCGGTGCACCGAACTTCTTGTCGAGGACAACGTTGCGACCCTTCGGGCCGAGCGTCACCTTGACGGCGTCAGCCAGTGCATTCACACCGGCTTCGAGGGCGCGTCGTGCGTCCTCATCGAACTTGAGCATCTTTGCCATGTGTCAGCTTCCGATCACTTGATGACCGCGAGGACATCGCGGGCGTTGAGGATGAGGACGTCTTGGCCTTCGACGGTGATTTCGGTGCCGCCGTACTTCGAATAGACGACGGTGTCGCCCTTCTTGACGTCGACAGGAATGATGTCGCCGGTCTGTTCGCTGCGACGGCCGGGGCCGACGGCAAGAACTTCACCCTGCTGGGGCTTTTCTTTGGCGGTGTCGGGGATGACCAGACCGCTGGCGGTCGTTGCTTCGCTTTGTCCGGGAAGGACCACGATGCGGTCTTCGAGGGGCTGAAGGTTCATAGCTGGAGCCTCCGTAGGCAGTTGGTAGTAGCACTCGCGGGATGCGAGCGCTTAGCACTCTCCGCGTGGGACTGCTAACGATAGGCCCCTGACCCCCGGAGTCACAACCCGGGATCGGAGAATCCCCGACCAGGGAATCTCACAACAGCGTCGAAACCAGTTTCAGGTTCGGATCAGCCCCGGTGTCGAGGGGCGAGGGGCCATCGGACTGGAGGCGATACCACCCGGCAGCGGCCACCATCGCGGCATTATCGGTGCACATCGCTCGGCTAGGCAGGAAGGCCCGCAGGCCGTCGGCGACGCACGCATCGAGCAGTCGTTCGCGAAGGAGCGAATTGGCGGCCACTCCCCCAGCGAGGCACAGGCCCTTGGCGCCGTGATCACGAGCAGCCCGCCGGGCTTTGGTAACGAGCACATCGACAACCGCTTCCTGGAATGCGGCCGCAACATCGGCGGTGTGAACCTCGGGATTCCGGCGAACGTAATTGACCACCGACGTCTTGAGGCCTGAAAAGGAAAAGTCGTAACCCTCGTTGAGCATGGCCCGGGGGAATTGCATCGACTGCGGATCGCCTTCCATCGAGATCGCGTCGATGGCCGGGCCACCGGGATAGCCGAGGCCGAGATAACGAGCGACCTTGTCGAACGCTTCACCAGCGGCGTCGTCGATTGTGGAACCCAGCACGCGGTACTTGCCGTGGCCTGTCATGAGTACGAGGAGTGTGTGTCCGCCCGATACCAACAACACAACAACGGGAAGTTCAATTTCTGGGTCTTCAAGTAACGCGGCGTAAAGATGAGCTTCAAGATGGTTCACCGCAATGAATGGGACATCCCAGACAAGCGCAAGTGTCTTTGCTGCGCTCACTCCAACAAGAAGCGCGCCGATGAGTCCGGGGCCAACTGTTGCCGCAACCGCGTCGACGTGATCATCCTGAATACCCGCTTCGATAAGTGAACGGGCAATAACTGGTGTGAGTAGTTCGACATGCGCGCGGCTAGCAATTTCCGGAACAACGCCGCCGTAGCGAGCATGCAAGTCGATCTGGCTTGACACAACGGATGACAGAACGTGATGGCCATCGACCACAACAGCTGCAGCAGTTTCATCGCAACTTGTTTCAATTCCGAGTATGCGAGTTCCGCTCATGCAAGTTCCTTCTGGTCAATTGGGGCGCCCGGAAGTTGTTCTTCAATGGACGCGAGGCGTTCGGCGTATGCGGGCGAATCAATTTCGCGCGCCCACAAGACCAGCGCGTCTTCGGTGGGGTCTTTGTAGTAGTCCTTGCGAACACCCGACGGGGCGAATCCAAAGCGTCGATACAACGCCAGTGCGGCTTCGTTTGATGCGCGCACCTCGAGGGTGATGGAGTCAGAACCACGAGTTATTGCACGGCGAGCAAGATCAAGCATCAGACGCGTTCCAATACGACCCTTTTGGACTTTGGGGTCGACCGAAACAGTTGTTACGTGCCCTTCACCAACGACATAGAGCAGACCAGCAAAGCCAAGAACACGCTCCTCGTCATCAGACAGAGCAACGATGTAATCGCGCTCATCGCGACGAACTTCAGCGAGGAAAAGACCGAGCGACCAAGGCGTGGAACTCGTTTGTTCCTCGATACGAAGGACATTGCGCAAATGGCGGCGCCTCATCGTGGTGATGGTTACCGTCGGGCTCGTTGTCGTCATAGCCAAGTGCCCGGTCTCGTCGACCAATTGATTTCCGCATCGGGCTTGCGCAAATACATCGGCTCAAGATCCCACGGCTTGACCCACTGCTCACGAAGCGCCTGGGCGTGGGCAAGCATCACCAGTGAGGTCGCATTCGGATAGGCGAAGCCCTCTTCAGCGATTTCACACTTCTTTAAGCCTTCGAACACCTCGCTGTAGCGAATTGCGCCATCGCCGACAAGCAGACATTCCTCGCCCGACGCCATGAGTTCTGACGCGAGATCATCGGGGGTTCCTACCTGATGATCGGTGATTCGCTGAATCCCCCCGGGAACCTGTCGATAGAAGGCGTAAAAGAGTTCACCGCGTCGCGCATCAATGGTTGCCACGATGAGTCGCGACGTGAACCGAACCGGGAAGGCCAGCAGGTCAAGGCTTGGGACACCAATCATTGGAACATCGAGCGCGTAGGCCATGGCCTTTGCCGCAGCGACACCAACGCGAAGTCCAGTGAATAAGCCGGGGCCAAGGTCAACAGCAACAACACTGATTTCCGAAAGTTCAATGCGCGCCTGCTTGCATGCGAACTCGATCGAAGGCGTGAGCACTTCCGCGTGCTGACGACCACGACTTGATTGCGTCGCCGCGAGCACACCTTCGTGGCCGCCCACCGCAACCGATACCTGAACTGTTGCGGTATCTATTCCGACAATCAGCATCAGTCGTCTCCGTCGGGTTCGTGAATCCACGGAGCGACCGCGGTGGCAATGGCTCGAATTCGCGCGCTCCAATGAGCTCCGACGGGAACAAGTTCAAGAACTCGGACATCGTCGGCGGCACCGGTGGGATCAACCGAAATCGCGACTTCATCGAACGAGAATCGAATCTCGAGATAGTCAGCAGGCAGTGCGGGTGCAACCGAATCGCCCCACTCGATAACGGTCACGCCGCCATCGTCGAGCATTTCGGGAATGCCTAGGTCGAGGACCTCGCCGAGTGCTTCGAGGCGGTAGACGTCGAGGTGATTGAGCTCAAGGCGACCCTCGTAGGTATTTACCAACGTGAATGTGGGCGACGTAATGAGATCGTCGATACCAAGCGCCGCACCGAAGCCCTGCGTGAACGCGGTCTTACCAGCACCGAGATCGCCGGCGAGGAGCACAAGGTCGCCCGGACGTGCCAACTCGGCGAGCGCCGCAGCGAGTTCCTTTGTCTGTTCCGGCGAGGTGGTACGAGCGAAGATCATCTATTCGCCCCTCGTGGATAGAACCGCGGGACTCGGGGCCCAATTCCGCAGATGATTTCGTAGGCGATCGTGTCGAGATGACCGGCGACATCTTCAGAAGTAATCGTTTCTTTGCCCTGGGTACCGATCAGCACCACTTCGTCGCCGACCTCAATGCTGTCGTCACCACAATCGACCATCAGCTGGTCCATCGTGACAACGCCAACGATGGGGCGCTTCTTTCCACCGATGAGGACCTCGCCACCGACGAGCCCGAGTCGTCGAGGAATGCCATCGGCATAGCCAATCGGAACTGTCGCAACAGTGGCATCGGAGTCGAAACGATGTCGAAGACCGTAGGAGATGCCTTCGCCAGCCTTCACCCGCTTCACGGTTGAGACTTCAGCGAACAACGAAAGAGCCGGCCGAAGGTCGGGAGTTCCTTCGAGGCCTGGCGCAGGAGCAATGCCGTAGACCACAATCCCGACTCGAACGAGGTCGTAGCGACCGCGAGGGTGAGCAATGGCAGTTGCAGAGTTCGCCGAATGACGAATCGACGGGAAAATTCCCGCATCACCCAATTGAGCAAGGACGGCTTCGTACCGATCGAGTTGTTCGTCAGTAAAAGGATTATCAGGTTCGTCAGCCACTGCACAGTGGGTGAACACACCTTCGAGTACCAACTCAGGTCGCTTTACAATTTCGCGCGCAAGCGAGAGCGCATCGGCCGGAGCAATCCCGATGCGATTCATGCCGGTGTCAACTTTCATATGAACTGGGACAACTTTGCCCTGTTCACGAGCAGCATTTGCGAGTAACTCCGCGGCGACCGCAGAGGTAATACATACGCGAAGGTCGTAACGCACGACTGCCGAGAGATCGGCGAGACGCGGTTGAGAAAGTAAAAGGATCGGAGCGGTGATACCCGCCTTGCGCAACACTGCGGCTTCTTCAATGAGTGCAACGGCGAGCCAATCGGCACCGGCATCGAGCGCCGCTTCGCTCACCGCAATTGCCCCATGGCCATACCCATCGGCTTTTACGACAGCGCACACCAATGACGGCGCGACCAAAGTGCGCAGAACGCCCACATTGTGGGCGACCGCTCCGAGGTCGACCTCGACGCGCGCAGCACGCATCGTGCTACTTGCCCGCGTCCTGTTCGTTCACGATGGCGCGAACGATGTCGCCGCGAGCGACGATGCCCACCAGTGAACCGGATTCATCGATAACAGGAAGGCGATCGGCCCCCTGCTCATGCATGATCGTGGCCGCATGTTCGACCGTGTCATCGGGGCTCAGCGTTGGCGCCGCGTCGCCCATCACTTCACCGACAGTGGACCCAAAAGCCTTTTCGACGTCGCGGTCGAACTGCTTCTTTGAAGACGGAAGCTCAATGTAGGCACCCAGCAGAGCGATAACGGTGGGGAGGTGAACACGCGCCTCTTCAACGATGAGATCAGCAGTCGACAACAACCCAACGATGGATCCGTCGGCATCGACGACGGGGGCGCCGTCGACATCACGCACGAGCATGGTCCGCATCGCGTCCATCACGTTGTCCCCCGGGGCAAAGGTCAGGACATCGCTGACCATGACCTCACGAACAGGCAGTTCTCGCAGCATCGTTCCTCCAAGATCCGCGCCGCTAAGGCCGCAGAAAGGTCAATTTGTCGAGCACGGCTGGAAGATGAGCGATGACATCGCCCGCTACCAGTCCACGACGCCAGCCTAGGGCTCCGGCCCGACCATGGAGGAATGCGCCACCGGCCGCGGCACGAAGGGGTTCAACCCCACACGCAAGAAATGCACCGATTATTCCGGCCAGGACGTCACCGGTTCCGGCGGTTGCCAACCGTTGATCGCCAGCGATCGAGACAAGCACATCGCCATTCGGAGCCGCAACCACCGTTGACCTCCCCTTGAGGAGCACAATCGCGCCACTTTCGGCCGCGAGCGCGCGGGCATCAGCGATGCGATCGTCCCCCGGAGCATGACCCATTAGCCGCGCGAATTCACCGTCATGCGGCGTAAGCACGGTGGTGTCAGAAACAAAACGCGACACCTCAGTACCAAGTGCAGTGAGACCGTCGGCATCAACAACGATCGGTACCCCCCGACCAGTTGCCGCAGCAACGACCTGCCGAATCTGTTCCTTCGTTGCATCAGCGATACCGAGACCATTACCGATGACAAGTGCATCAAACCTTGCGAGGTCTGCGATCACTTCGCCAGCCCATGTCTCTGATGGAAGGTCGGTGCGCACGATTTCAATCGGAAGATCGGTTGCTGCGCCGCCGGGAGTCGAGACCCTCACATAGCCCGCGCCAGTTCGTGCTGCAGCGCCCGAACACAACGCTGCTGCACCCCCCATCCCCGGACTACCAGCGACAACCCAAACCGCGCGTTGCCATTTGTGGGCATCGCTTGCGGGCTCGGGAATCCACGACGCGACTGCGGCAGCACCCACGAGGTGCGCTCGAGCTGTGCGCGTGTCGAGTCCGATATCAGCAACAGTGAGTTGGCCGCTACACGCAAGACCATCACCAAACACATTGCCCGGTTTCAGTGCAGCGAATGTGACCGTTGCATCGGCCTCGAGCACATCGCCAGCGCACGAACCATTAAGACCGTTGATTCCTGATGGAATGTCGACGGCAAGAACACGGCAGCCCGGGGGCGGAATGGGCGCGTCCCACTCGCCGCGAAAGCCCGTACCGAACGCCGCGTCGATCACGAGATCGCAATCGGGAAGTACATCGGGAGCGTCTTCAACATCGCAAACCGTGACGTGCACGCCTTGCGATTCAAGTCGCGCTGCAGCATTGCGACCATCGTTACCGTTATTGCCCTTACCTACGAGTACAACGACGCGCCGCCCATAGGCGCCGCCGAGCAATTCGATGGCTGCTCGAGCGACCGCTCCACCAGCTCGGTTGATGAGTTCCTCAACCGGTTCTGGAGCGGCGCGATCGATCGCATTCATTTCCTCAGGGGTCACGATGGGAACAAGTCCCCCGCCATCGATCGCATCGGGAGACGGCAACGGCTGCGCGCCAAATGGGCCAAGCATTGGCGGAGCATTCTCTGCACCGAGGGCGACGACGACAGCCTGCGCAACGATCTCCGAGTGGCTGAGCGTGAGCCGCCAACCCTCGACACCCTGCTGCGCGGCCAACGCGGCGGCTCGTCCCGTTAGCGAAAGTGAAGGTCGTCCTTCTTCGTCACGAAGCACTTCGATCTCGTGCCAGTCCGCGGCGCCAATCCCAACACCCATCGCCTTCAGGACGGCTTCTTTCGCAGCGAATCGAACGGCAAACCGTTCTGTTGGGTCAGAACGACGAAGTGCGTACTCTCGCTCGGCCTCAGTGAACAGTTTTTTGAGAAGTCCAGGTCGGCGTTCAAGCACACGACGGAAGCGATCAAGATCAACGAGATCGTTGCCGATACCCAGAATCATGAGCGCCAGTGTTCGGCCAGCAAGTTCACCGGTTCGGTCATCAACTCAATGACAGGAACGTCGGTCAGTAGATCGTCGCGGAAGATCGGTTCGGTTTCGGTTACCGCATGCTTGATGGCCGCATAACGATTCCGATAACCCTGCAAGACCGATCGCAATGCGGGAAGCGCGAGGTCGTCACGCACACGAACGTGCAGCAACGACAGCCCGGTGGTTTCTCCGTCCTTGATTTCGGGGACGATGACCACGGTTCGCCCGTCGTTGCGACCTTTCGCAACCAACACGGTGTGTTCAACCGCAACAAGTCGCTTCGTACCCCGAAGTTGCGGGTCGTCGGTGGTCCGACTTTGAAGATCGCGGGCAAGTCCACCCCGATCGACGATGACGATGCGGGCTTCATCGCGACCAGCCGGGTCGACATGACCCTCGATCGCGTAACGCGTGTAGCCGAGGACTTCGTCGACAAGTGGCTCAAGTGCCGACAGAGTTCGCAGCGTTGAATAGGTGAGTCGATCTCGTGAGACACCAGTGCTAAGCACTTCTTTCACCAACGGCACCTGCATAAGCGTTTCGTCGCTGCGGGAAATACCGACGGTGACGGTCTTCGCCTGATGCTTGATGGCGTCGACAGGTCGTGTCAGTTCATCGATCGCTACCGTAAGCGCCGCAACTAAATCCTCGAGAACTACTGCCGGCGTGCCGACCTTGCCGTATTCAACTTGGTAGGACTCCAACGGCACAGAGCCAAGGGCGAAACGCCACACGGTGGCCAGTCGCACTGCGGAACTCGCTTCGAGGTGACCGTTGTACTCCCCGTTACGAAGTCCATCGAAATAGCGCGAGGCGAGCACGTTGAGAAGAGGCCGAACACCTTCGAGTAACGACTCACCATCGCCGGGAAGGCCTGCGGCAACCGCTGAGTCGATGGCGGCACGTGCCTCTCGGAGCGGTCGGGCCTGTGCATCAATGGCAAGTGCGGCTTCATACCCAAAGAGGTGACCGACCATCGCGGAAAGAATGAAGGCCAGTCGCGGATGTACCTCGGGTACAGCAATGACTTGGAGCGCAGCCGAGAAGCGCTCTTCGCCTTGCGTAGCGATCACCACCGGCGCAGCCTTGTGGGCCCGATAGATCGCGACTTCCTTCGCAACATCGTCTGCAGTGGAACCCTGGAGACCTGCCGCACAGACCAGGATCATTGGCTCGGACGAAAGATCGATGTGCTTCTTATCTTCCGTTCCATCGCACGCGATGGCTTTGTAGCAAAGCTCAGAAAGTTTGATGCGGACTTCTTCGGCGGCAATGCGGTTGGCCCCATTGCCCACGATTGCCCAATAGCGACGTGAAGGTGCGACGCGTTGCGCTGCGGCTTCGATGTCGTCACGCAATGCGAACGTACGCTCCATCGCCTCGGGAATCTGTCGAAGTCCGTCAAGGACTGCAATGCGTTCCGGCGATGAAACGCCGATGGCCTCGGCGAGTGCAGCGGCGAGCAGGAAACATGCTGCGATCTGTGCGTAGAACGCCTTCGTTGAGGCGACGCTCATTTCAACGTCGCGCCCATCAGAGGTATAGAGAACTCCGTCAGCGCGGTCGGTGAGATCGCTATTGCGGCGGTTCACGATTGCGACAACATGTGCACCACGGGCACGGACTAAGTCAACGGTTCTATTGGTGTCGGTAGTTGTGCCCGACTGGCTCACGGCGACGACCAATGTGTCGACCATGGAGTCGGCGAGGTGAAAACCGCTGAGTTCAGTGGCAAGAATCGCTTCCACTTTCACCGGAGAAGTCGGTGCAAAGGCGGCAAGGCCTTCAAGGAGCGCCCGGGCCGCTACGGCTGCCGTGCCCTGCCCAATCGCGAGGATTCGCGTGATGGACCCATCGGCCAATGCCGCACGAAGTTCCGGCGACAGCACTTCGTCGCCAAGAAGCACGTCGGAATGCCCATCGAGTTCCACCAACTTGCCGCGCAATGTCTTGCGGAACGAGGCGGGTGCTTCTCCTATTTCCTTAAGAAGGAAATGCGGTGAGTCGCCACGATCGATATCGCGAGTAGTGATCTGCGCATCGGCGAGATCGTCGGCGGTAACAGGAATAACCGTGCCGTCGTAGGCCCAGCGTTCGATACCTTCGCAATCGCCTGCCTGTGCGCCGGCCAACCGAACAACCTGACCGCTGCTGGCCGGATTGGTTGGGTCGACAGGAATATCGCCATCGAGTCGAAGGTACGTGGCTGTTTCTTCAACAACGCCATAAGGCTCGCTCGCAACAATGAACGAATCCTCAGCGAGACCGATGTACAACGCTTGTCCGCTTCCACGAAGCGCAAGCAACAATGAATCGGCAGCATCGGCAGCGCTTGCCGCGATCGCAACCGATCCTTCCAGCTCGTTCACTGTCGAACGGAATGCATCAAGAACACCAGTGCCATCGGCCATGGCTCGCGACGTAAGAGTCGGGATGACTTTCGCATCGGTCGTGATTTCGTCGGCGATGTGCAACGACTGGGCTGCTTTGAGATCGGCAAAGTTATCGACGTCGCCGTTGAGTACCGCGGTGACGTAGGCGCCACCCACCTCATCGGTCTCTTCAGAGTTGAGCGGATGCGCGTTGGGCTGACTGATAATGCCAACGCTGGCCCAGCGAGTGTGGCCGAGGACAACTGCCTCGACATCGGGAGACTCAAGCGCGTGCCGAAGCAGCGGGTCCGAAACGATCGCAGCGCGAAGCGCTCGGGTGTTGTCACCGAGTTCGCCGATCTCGGCCGCTGCCTTATAAACAAAACTCAGATGACCGGCAGGCGTGCGCACGGCCATTGATCCGAACAGTGGATCGGCAGCCCGGTCAGCCACGACAGCGCTGAGCGCAGGCGAGGAAAGGTCGAGGCCGTGATTGCGAACCAAAAGGTGAAGTCCAGCGCTATCTCGTCCACGGACTTCGAGACGATCAAGTGCAGAAAGTGCTTGATGTATTGAAAGTGCCACCGCGACTGACGCAGGGCTGAACGCCTCGCCAACGGGTCCAACGCCATCGAGAAGACCAGTGACGCCATCGGCAGCACGAAGACGATCGCGCTGCACCGCCCATACGGCGTCCTTCAAAGCAACGACAGCAGCATTCAGCCGTTCGAGCTCACGGCCCGCAAGAGCGTGCGCGCCCTGAGCATCGGAATCGAGATGACGCTCGAGTTCCGCGATCTGGCGCGCAAGCCCATCGACCAGGTTGGTCGTGGCGATTCGAAGACCGGAAACCTCGAGCAATGCTCGGACGCCAGCCACACCCCGAAGCAGGCGATCAGCATCGGCAACCGCAGTCGCCGCATCGGCAACGGGAGCGACGGAAACGGTCGTCGAAGAAAGAACACCGGCCAGCAGTTGTGATGCCGCTTCGAGGCGGTCACAAACTTCAGCCGAGCCAGGAGGCTGGCGGAGCGACGGTCGACGAACGACGGCGATAATTCCGCACATGAGAGAACCAGCCTAGGCCGAGCAGGCCTGGATCACGGCTGCAGCGAGGTTGTCGGCTGCGTCCTCGGCCTGCGCCAAAGTGGGTGCTTCCACCATGACTCGCACAAGGGGTTCGGTCCCACTGAGTCGGATCAACACACGACCCCGAGCCCCCAACGATTGTTCGACCGCAGCGATCTCACCAGCAATGGCTTCAGCGATGTCGTCACGACGATGCTCGAGGCGGACATTGCGCAATACCTGAGGGAGTCGATCCATGACCTCTCCAGCCAAGGTCGACAGCGGGGTTTGGGTGCGACCAACAAGGTCGACCAGCTGCACACCGGAAAGAACACCGTCTCCCGTGGTTGCCCGATCAGCGAAGACGATATGGCCGGACTGTTCGCCACCGAGCGAACTTGAAGTGCGAGCAAGCGCCTCAAGAACATGCCGATCGCCAACCGGCGTCTCGACAACTTCAATGCCCTGCTCGTCCATCGCTAAACGAAATCCAAGGTTCGACATCACTGTGACAACGACGCGATTGCCCGC
>JBIIVE010000084.1:0-8649 GCA_044339605.1 Acidimicrobiales bacterium | reverse complement strand
ACCAAAGGCCTTCGCAATCTGGATCGCAGCCGAACCAGCGCCACCCGCTCCGGCGTGAATCAGAACTGTGTCTCCCGCTTTCAGCGAAGCGCGATCGATGAGCCCGAGCCATGCCAAGTGAAAGGGGAAGAACAACGCAGCGGCATCGGGAAGCGGAATCGCTTCATCAATTTCAAACGCCGCGATCGTGGGGCAAATCACGTACTCGGCGAAACCTCCAAACGCTTGCTTGGTTACCGCAGCAACGCGCTTGCCCATCCACTCCTCGGCGCCCTCACCGCATGCGTCGACAATGCCAAACGCTTCCATGCCGGGGCTGTAGGGAAATTCCGGGCGAACCATCATGTTGCCGCCCGTGATGCGCTCAAGATCATTGAGGTTCAACGGGATGGCTTGAGCCTTCACCCGAACTTCACCGGGCCCAGGTTCGGGGATCTCAACCTCGTCGAGGCGCAAGACCTCTGTTGGTTGGCCATATTCATGGACTCGCCATGCCCTCATGAGTTCCCCCTAGAAACGTTGTTCACGCAGTTCACCAGATCCGCCGCAACTGCGCACCTTCACGACGAACGCTCAGAAGCTTTTTTCGGTCGGCTGGCGTGACGACGGGAGTGTCGGCCGGCAAGTACTGGCGAACGTCAGCAACTGGCACCTTGATCATCGTGGGATCAGGAAAATCGCTGGCCTGATTCCAGCGCATTTGAATCATTCCCCACGGAACATCGGCCTTGTCGAGCCAATTGGGAACGCCCGGATCGGTTCGTGAAATAACGGCTCGAAACTTTCCATCGCTGTCGATGTGGGCTTGTACATCGTTAAGGCTTGATTGACGATTCACCCAGTCAACGGTTGCGAAACGGTCGTCGGCCACAAGCGCCTGCCAGTACCGCACCTTCTTCGGTAATTCCGTTTCGATGATGAGGGCTTCGTCGTCGCCGATCTCGTGGATACCGTCGTAATAGGCCTGCGTGGGTAACCCGCCAATCGAATCGATCTTGGTTGAACGCAGGAATGTATTGACTCCGTGATGCTCTCGGTAGAACCGCACGAGATGCATATCGAAACCGATCATTCCCTCAATCCATTGAGGAAGATCAGCAAAGCGGCGCGAGAAATCTTCCGGGGTCATGTCAGACCCATTGTCATCAAGGCGCTCGATGGCGACGCTCGCATCGAGTTCATGATTCCAATCACAGGAGCACTTACGCATTAACAACCGACAGGTTTCCGGATCGAGCTGCCACCAATCACCGGTGTGCCCACCGGGGCGCTCCGCACTCAGCACAACACTGAAGTAGCCATCGGCACCAAGGGCGAGATCGTCGAGATCGTGTGTTGCAGGGACACGGCTCCCGTTGTCGACCTGCGAGGGACTCATCATGTCGAAGGTCTGTTGTGTGATTTCGATGAACCGCGAGGTTCCGCGGTAGCCAGAGATCCGATACACGCCATCGCTCGCGACTTCGGTTGTTGAATACACATAGTCCGGTGACGGACCGCCCTGGTTAAACGCGTAGTTCCACAAAGGCATGAACACTGGTCGGTTGGCATCGGTGTAGACCCGACACAAATACCCCTCGGACAAAATCGAAAGCGCGAGTTTGTTCATATCCTGGCGTTCGGCTGGTGTCGCTCCGTCGGGTCGCCAAATCTTCAGAAGACGATCGACCACGGGGCCAAGCGCCGCCAACTGATCGGTCCAACTCACTCCCAGATCGCTGTTGTTCTTGCTCATTCATTCACCCCTCTCGTTCCACACCGAAACGATCGATGTAGAACGCGTAGTCGGCCCGTATCTCTTCAGCACTCAAACCGAATTGCTCCGGCGTATAGCGATGTTCACCGTGGGCACCCAAACGGTTGGCCTTCTGCCATTCTTCAATCGCCATTTTGGTCTCATCGGTGAACGTGAGCCCGAGAAAGTCATAGACATTGCGCAAAACGCCAATGGGGTCACGCGCTAATTCATTGTGGTGGACATCGTAAAAACGTTCCTCGCCCAAGCGATCACGGGCGGCAATCGCTTGTTCCATGCCGACGCGCAAGTGATTGGAAACCTGCGGCCCGACTTTACGAAGGTCTCGTGGACTCGCCGCTAACGGAAAGATCGTCGACACAAGACTTGAATACGAAGACACCGATTTGGCGGGGTCTCGGTGTGTCATGACGAAACGAATGTCGGGGTACGCAGCAACAATCGATTCAAGATGAAACTTGTGATGCGGCGACTTGAACAACCACGTCTGTGGCGGGTACTGCGACTGCAGCACCTGAACCACGCGTCGGTGGTAGCGGAACGTTTCAGTGAAGTCCGCCGAGCGCCACCACTGGTGATAGCTGTAGACCGGCAACGTGTACTGCTGACCATGAAACGCCATACCCAGCACTTCAGAATCTTCCGTCGTGGCATCGAGATCATAGAGATGCATCGCCAACAACTCTGGCGACAGGTCCTTGTTCGCCTCAGCCGCACGCAGACGACGCTCATCGGTCGCCTCGGTCGAAGGAGTCGGCGGTGGAATCGGTTCGGCCTGTTCCCAACTCCGCAAACAACGGAACTGCGGATCAAGCGACATCATGTTGGCCAACGCTGTGGTTCCCGTGCGCGGCAGGCCGATGATGTCAACGGGACCAAGCACCGGCGCATCGAGGGTTTCCGGATGCGCCACCAACCAGGCTTCAAGATGCAGGCGGTTCTCTAAGCGCCGGCGAAACGTCGCCACCACTGCTTCGTCAACTGACCGATCAAACTCTGCGTCATCGGCAACGCTTTTCAGGAGCCAGTCAAGCCCTTCACGAAAGTCGCCTGGTCCGAAATCGCTCAGTCCTGTGTTTGCAACTGCCATCGCCAACAGGTCATCGACGCTCGGGTATCGACCGTCGCTTACTCCGACTCCTGACCCAGCCATTCCATCCCCCACTGCGGCGCTCCACAGGCGCAGAGCAGCACCGTACCCTGTTACTCAGCGCTGGCACGTCGTGAGTAGGGGCCGGTGCTACCCCGTAAACGCAGGAACAAGTTCGAACGAGACGAATGCTTTACCGGTCGGGACTACTAAAGATTGTCGCTACCAATTCCTTCATCTCCGGGCTGACCTTTGAAGGCGCACCTGAGTCAAACGGTGGCTGAGGGTCATACTCGATTGCCAACTGAATCATCTTGGCCATGTCATCGCCCTGAAGCGCAGCCACGAGAGCGAGACCCATATCGATACCCGATGAAACTCCAGCGGCGGTGATGATCTTGCCCTGCGTGATTACTCGCTGCTCGGTCGGCTTCGCTCCGAGTGCTTCAAGTCGATCGTAAGAAGCCCAGTGAGTTGTTGCCGATAGTCCATTCAAAATGCCGGCATGCGCCAAGTAGATGGAACCGGTACAAACACTCGTTGTCCACGTCGTCGTCGGGTGAATCTTTTCAACGAACTGGACGACTGCATTCGACCTATCAATGCCACGATCAGCAAGGCCCCCCGGCACGACGACGACATCGAGTGCATCAATCTCATCGAACGAGTGCGTCGCTTCAATCCTCAACTTTCCGGTGTGATCAACCACCAGGCCTTTGTCTGCAGCGACAAAGAACACATCGAGTCCAGGGACGTCAACCAGCGTTTGGAATGGACCAACAATGTCTAACGCTGTGAATTGTGGGTAGAGGACGAGGCCGACTGTTGTCATACCCACTAATATAAAGGTTGCGCATTGCACAACATCGTGGGCGTTGAGGGACTCGAACCCCCGACCCTCTCCTTGTAAGGGAGATGCTCTAGCCAACTGAGCCAAACGCCCGAAGGCAGCCAGCGTAGCCGTGGTCAGTCGAGGTGTTTTTCCGCATCCCGCGGATCGACCGTGTGCGTGGCGTTCACCCTTGCCAGCGCCACCATTGCTTCCGCCGTTTCGAACTGGAGCTCGGGCAATGCGTCGGGAGCGAACCACTTCACTTCAACAATTTCCGGCGAGGTCGGGCGCACTTCGCTGATTTCCGACAGCGCTGCTGGCCGGGCCCTGTAAATAACATCAACGCGCTGAGGGTCAGCATCGACCACCACTGCGGGCGGGCCAATAAGTTCCACCGCGATACCAACTTCTTCGAAGACTTCGCGACGCGCACCAACTTCCGGCGCTTCACCGCGCTTCAATAAGCCTCCGGGAATACCCCACTTCTTTCGATACGCCTGACGCACGAGAAGGATGGCTCCGTCAGGTCGTTCGATCACACAGATCGCACCGACGGTGTAGGAAGGCGACACCGTCCGAACGGTGATGCGTCGAACCGAACGCGGGAACAACCGAAAGACGCGCAATGCAGCACGATGCAGTCGGGCTCCTAGCGATCGATTCATAGTGAAAGCCTACGGGCGCTTAATGCTCCGACGCGCATCGACGAGTTGGGTCAAGAGTTCCGGCGTGGCCGCGGCAACTGGGGTGCGGCGATCAGTGTGTTCAAGCACAACAAGGTCACGATCCTCAGCGTCAACGATCACAGCGCCTGCTTCCTTACACACGAGGAGTCCGCCTAAGTAGTCCCAGGAACCATGGGCATTCCACGAGCAATCGATGTAACCATCGACAACCCCACAGGCGACGGCACACAGGTCAAGCGCGCAGGCACCGAGCGAACGGAACTGATACCAACCAAGCCAGTGATCGGGATAGCCCGAAAGTGCGACAAGAGATTCACGCATTTTCGTTGCACCCGAAGTTGTAATCGCTTCGCCGTTGCGAGTCGCTCCCCCGCCGCGCACTGCTTCAAACCGATCGCCAGTTGCAAGGTTGATGACGAGTGACGCGCGCGCTCCGTCGGTATCGACCGCACACAGGCTGGTTGCATACCAAGGGATGCCACGACTGGCGTTTGTCGAACCATCAAGCGGATCGAGGACGACAGTGATTGCTGCATCGGGTCGATGTCGACCGGACTCCTCTGACAGCACGCCAACGCCGGCCCGTTCGAGCACCTCAAGGGCAGCAGCATCGGCGGCGAGGTCGCTGTGATACTGCCCAGCACGGGTCCCGGCCAGACCCCAATCATCGAGATTCCCAAGCGCAGCACGAATAGCGCTTGCCGTTTCATCGAGGACTTCGAGCAGGATTCTGTCGTCCATGGGGTCGACGGTAGCCTGACCTCCGTGGCGATCATCGACGTTCCCGGCTTCATTGCTGATCTCAAAGACCACGCTGTCGACCATGCCTTCCATGTGCACGACGAGCGGCACTTCATCGAGACCTATTCCATGCGCCAAGCCTGGGAAATCGATCTTCACCCCGAAGACGCCTGTGGCGGTCCGCTCGATCTCCATTTGTCCCTCGAGGTCGACCCTCGGATCATGATCGGGTTCGAAGACAAGATGCTTTCGATTCCCGAAGGCGACGACCCGGTCGAAGGGTTCTCATTCCCGCTCGCTTTTACATGGACACTCCCCCCGCTTCAGTACCCACCAGATCTGTTGGTGCTTGCCACCGAACTTGCCGGCATGGGCGGAATCGAACTTCCACTCGAGGTGTCGGCGATCGATTCGTTCGCTTCGGTTACCGATGCACCTGAACGCAGCCTGACGATCGTTTCGCGCATCGAGGTTGGACTCGACCGCATTTTCCTCGGTCAAGAGCAAATGTGCGATGTTCTCGATACCTGTCACAACGTGAGCATCTGGCTTCTCGATCGCGCTGCAATCTGGCTCGGCGAGAGCTAGTCGCTCTGCCCACAATGCAGTTCGTCTCGTCTGCCGCCCTCCCCGACGCAGCACAGCATTTCGCGGAACTCCAAAATCGCGAGTGGGGCCATCTCTACCCCGACGCGTCGGTCGAACGTTCGAAGTTTGATCTCCTCAACAACCGATGGGACGAATCTGACCTCACAACACTTCGCTTGGCATGGTTCGCCTGTAACAATGAGGGCGAACCACTCGGCGTCGCCATGCTCGTTGGCGACGGTGAAGTCGAACCTCACGACGAGCGTGATCTTGAGGGTCCGTGGTTTGCCGGACTCGTGGTTGACCCGGCTTTTCGGCGACAAGGAGTCGGTGCCGGCCTACTCAACTTCGTTACCGAACAGGGTCGATCGCTTGGCTTTCGGCGATTGCGGCTTGTCACCGAGCACAAGGCCAGGTTCTACGAGCAGCGGGGCTGGACCATTGAGCGAACAGTCACCATGAATTCAGTGCCCAATACGGTGATGGTCATTACTCTCGAATCATGAACATCGCACCTGTCGCCGACCACGACCCAAAGCATTGCGAGGTTATCCGGGCGAAGGTCGCCTGATTATCCAAGCGGCGCAGGTAAATGCGCGGATTTAGCGATTACCCGCGGGGCCGACCGATATCTGACAAAGTGGTAATGAATAGCATCAAAGGACTTCGTTGCCCTCGTACTCGAAACTCTCGATCGTCATCCCCGCCTTCAATGAGGCCCACCGCCTTCCGGCGACTTTGCAGATCTTGAGCGACCGTTTCCCCGGGGTAATGCCCCAGATCATCGTGGTCGACGATGGAAGTAGCGACGACACCGCCGCCGTCGCCCGTAAGGCCAAGATCGATGGCCTTCCGGTCGAACTCGTCATCCTCGACCGCAATCGAGGCAAAGGCGCCGCCGTCCGAGCCGGCATCGCCGTCACCGACGGCGATCAGATTCTCGTTATGGATGCTGATCTTGCGACGAGCCTCGATGTAATCGATGTGATGTTGGGTCACCTTGAATCCGCCGACATCGTCATCGGCTCACGTGCCATCCCCGGCTCGTCGGTGACTGGCTCTTCGATCACCCGGTCGATGATGGGACGGAGTTTCAATCGCATGGTTCGGCTCGTCCTTCAACTGCAGGTTCACGATTCACAGTGCGGATTCAAAATGTTCCGAGGCGATCTCGCCCGCCGCCTGTTCTCGATGAGCAGGGTCGATGGTTTCGCCTTCGATCCCGAAGTACTCCGAATTGCCGCGATCATGGGTTGCTCAGTTGTCGAGATCCCGGTGGACTGGACCGCCGTCGAAGGATCGAGCGTCCGCCCGGTTCGAGATTCACTCAAGTCAGCCGGCGCGCTCGTGGTGACCTTCTTTCGCCTTCGCCCCAACAGAGTTCGCACTCGCGCCCGTGAGCGCGGGTGGAACCCGGCCTGACGCGTACTCCGTTGCGCATCGCTTTTGTCGCCTGGCGCGATCTGGGTCATCCGCAGGCCGGTGGCTCGGAGTACGTCGTCGATGAACTCGCTAAGGGAATGGCTGAGCGCGGCCACGACGTGGTCCTCCTGGCTGGTTCTCCCAACACGAATCACCCCTACGAAACGTGGCCGACCGGCGGGACCTACGTCCAGTACCTGCGCGCACCATTCGCATTTCATCGACATGTTCGATCCGCCGACGTGATCGTTGATGTCGAGAACGGCATCCCCTTCTTTGCACCACTCTGGACCCGAACCCCCACGATCTGTCTCGTCCATCACGTCCACACCGAACAATGGGGCATGCAGTTCCCTTCGCCGATCGCTGCAGTGGGTCGCACTCTTGAGGGTCGCCTCATGCCGCGCGTCTATCGACGATCTTCCTATGTCTCGGTCTCGCCATCGACCACCAGATCGCTCATCGGGCTCGGCGTCGACGAGGCAAGCATCACCACAATCGAGATGGGGGCCGCCCCGGTGCTCGTTACTGGCACAAGATCAGTCGAACCTCGGTTCCTCGTGCTCGGCAGGTTGGTACCTCATAAACGGGTCGAACTCGCCGTTCGACTGTGGCCGAAGGTGCGTGCCGTCACCGGCGGAACACTCGTGATCGCCGGCGATGGTCCGGAGATCGACCGACTGCGCGCACTGACGTCACCGGGCGTGGAGTTCACCGGATTCATTTCCGAGGAACGCAAAGCCGCCGAACTCGGTGCAGCGTGGCTGCTTATCCACCCCGCCCATCACGAGGGCTGGGGAACCGTGGTGATCGAAGCAGCTGCCGCCGGCGTCCCAACGGTGGGATTCGATGTCGAAGGTGTTCGAGACTCGGTTAAGGCCGACGTCACCGGACTACTTGCCGATGACGATGCCTCGTTCGTCGACGCATGGATACGCCTCGCCACCGACGACACACTTCGGTCCACGATGTCGGAGGCTGCACGCCAACGAGCGAACAGCTTCACCTGGCCTCGGGCACTAGACCTCTTCGAAGAGGTCCTCGAATCAGCTGCTCAAGGCTGAAAGCTTCGATCAGTCCAGACCGCTCTGCAGAATCTTTCTCTGAACATCGCGTGCCCGATCGAGGAGATCTCCGTTGTGAGGATCAACGATCGCTGCACAGTAGGCAGCATTAAGATTTGAGCGCTCAGCGTCAGGACGCGGCAAGAGGTTCCTCTCGGCTCCGTCATAGCGACTTCGGTGATCAGCATCAATGACATCGAAGACATCCCCAGTAGACGCCACCTCAGAGAAATGTGTTAGCCCGAATTGGAAGAGTCGATTTGCTCGATCAATGACCGAGTCAATGTCGGACGTGAGATCACTGAAGTCGACGACCATGCACGACGAGATGACTCGCGAAAGACCCTCGTGGTACGCGATGTATTCCTTCAGCACACCACGAACGGTTGCATGCGGTCCACCGAGGAGATAGGACGCAAGGCATGCCACTGGCTCTCGCACCACGATGATCGTCGGAACTTTTCGTCGCA
>JBIIVE010000059.1:0-13874 GCA_044339605.1 Acidimicrobiales bacterium | reverse complement strand
ACATCAACCGTTCCGTCGTCATTGTGGTCAAGGAATGTTCCATAGGCCGCAGGAGGTTGACTGAGTTTCTCGACCTCGTCCCGAAGAGCAGCAATGTGCTCTCGGGCTTCACGCAACGTGTAGGTCAGCTTCTCGTTTTGGCTGACGGCCTGTGAGAGTTGCCCTTTGGTCTCGAGTATCCGCTCTTCAAGGGTCCGAACGCGCTTCGGGGCATCTTGCAGGCGCCGGCGGAGAGAGGCCACTTCTTCTTCGAGAACTTGGAACTGTTCTCTGAGTTCATCATCAGAGGAACTGTTGCCAACATCGGGATCTTTGGTACTCATCAGGCAGACCTCCTCGGTATGCGTTGGACCCTATCCGGCCTCTCAGCACGACGACTGACTGGAATGGGCTTGAACGAGTGCTCCGCCAAGAAATGGGCACCCGGTTCCTCATCTCACGCCAGAGCAACTATGGTTTGTGGCGTTCCCATCCCCCCTCACGAAGAGGTGTAGTGACACATGAAGGTCTGGATCGATCAGGATCTCTGCACAGGCGACGGACTCTGCGAGGAGATTGCTCCTGACGTGTTCACGCTGCTTGACGACGGTCTCGCTTATGTCAAAGAGGGCGACAAGGTGTTCTCCGATCCGGGTGGCGCTGCTGGTCTCGCCAACATCCCCGACGGTCAGCTTGATGGCGTCATCGAGTCCGCCGAGGAATGCCCCGGAGAATGCATCTTCATCGAAGTTGAGTGAACTGCATTTCCGACATAGGTAAATGTCTTTGAGGGCCTCAGCGTTGCTGGGGCCCTTCTCTTTGTTCGATGTCATTGACCAATGCCTCTAAGAAGCTCGAGCTGCGCGGGTTCAGTTGATGCAGGCGCCGGTGCTCACTGCAGAACTTTCGACTTGTCCGAGAACCGCCTGCAACTCAGACGGCGCCAAGGCATACGCAACATTCTCCACGTCACGAGCAATGGCAAAGGCGACGCCGACAACAACCCCTTGCGAATTCGAAAGTGCCGCTCCCGAGTCGCCCGGGCGAAGAGAAGAAGAAAGCTCTAAGACTTTCCGTTCGGTTCGTTGTGAACCGTAGATATCGCGACCAGTTGCGTTGATCACCCTGGCGACGCTGAACGGAGCGATTCGAAGCGGCTCGCCACCGGGATGCCCGAAGACTCCCCCAGAGGTCCCGTCGGCAGGAGTAGTTGAAGACAACGCAAGAGCTGGTCGATCGAAACCGTTGACGCGAACCACGGCCAGATCACGGTCTGGGTCGAAGGCCACGACTGTTCCATCGAATCGGCGGCCATCGTTGCGGATGACCGTCGTCGATCGTTCGCCTGCAACAACGTGAGCGTTGGTTGCAATAAGGCCCTCACCAACAACGAAACCGGAACCGTCCTGGAGTTTGTCGCACGCTGGACCTTCGACCTTGACGACTGACCTCGCTACCAACGCAGCCACTTCAATAGAGATTCCGGTCGAGGCAGGTGGAGCACCAAGGTTTGGTGATGGTCGAAGAGCGTCGAAAACGTCAGGAAAGGAGCCATCGCCGATGACGGTGCGCAGTGCCTGCATCGCATCAGGTGGTGGAGGGAGTGAGTTGTCGACGGTACGAGCAATCCAAGAATTGGATGTCTGTGTCGCTAGCCAGCCAGGAGTGGCAACAAACACCGGCACAACGAGCCACAGGATGATCACGACACCGAGTAGTCCCGCTAGCGCTCCGAGAATTCTGTCGATGACGCCGAACGCAGCGTCACGACGTGATGGAGTGAGACGGCCGCCGATAAAGAATCCAGCCGCTTGCCCGAGCGTCGCTCCGACCAAAAGAAGTCCAACCGAGAGGACAAGCAGAAGTCCGTGGTTGGCGGACCCGAGTTGCTCGAGAAACTTCGGGAGCAACCAAACCGCAAGTGCGAGACCTGCTGCCAATCCGATCCACGAGATAACCCTCGCGATGAAACCGAGCCGGTAGCCACCAATAAGGGCAAGCGCGAATGTACCGAGGAGTACAACGTCAAAGACGCTCACCGCGCAGACCGATGCAAGATCAACACTGCTCGCGCTCAGCCGCCGAGCAATCGAGCATGGGTGAGGAATCCGGTATGAGCGACCATGCGATGATCAGGGCGAACCGCAAGCCCTTCAACATGCCATGTTCGATTGAGAACCTCAAGAGTTTCGGGCATGTCGAATGCGCTCTGCTCGAGTGCCTGACGGAGTTGCATCACCTGCACGATGCTCGGTGTGTAGGCCAAGAGAATTCCACCCGGATGCATCGCCTTTGCTGCATGCGGAACGACTTGCCATGGCTCGGGGAGATCAAGGACCACGCGATCGAGATCGGTTTCGTCGATTCCGTCGTAGCAATCACGTAACTCAACGCGATAACGGTCAAGCGCTTCTGTGCCGAGAAACGCCTCGACGTTTTCTTTGGCTCGATCGGCAAAGTCTTCACGAAGTTCGTAACCAATGATGTCTGCTCCGGCGCGCAACATCGCCATGGACAGTGCACCGGAACCAACCCCAGACTCGAGCACGCGTGCACCGGGGAAGATGTCCGCATGCATCAAGATTGGACCGAGGTCCTTTGGGTAAATGACCTGCGCACCCCGTGGCATCTTGAGCACAAAATCGGACAACGTCGGACGCACGGCAAGGTACGCAACATTCTTCGTCGACTGCACCGTGACGCCCTCGGATGATCCGATGAGAGTGTCATGAGGAACGAAGCCAGAATGCGAATGAAATTCGCCGGCGGGCTTCAAGGTGATGAGGTACCGACGCTTCTTTGGGTCAATCAGAAGAACACGATCGCCTACGGCGAACGAGCGGCTCACTGGATTGACCCGGTTCGTGTCGGACCAAGATCTACTGGCACAGCGGTGACTCCGGTTCGTTCGGGAAGTTGGCCTCCTGCTCGAACTACGAGCCGACAGAAAGCACAGATTTCAGAGGTCGTTGGTGCCCCACATGATGCGCAGGGTACGAGGCCTTCGCGGTCGATAGACGTTTCAACCTCGAAGAAGGCTGCCGCTCGATCGAGGAATCCGAAATAGAACGAGTGCTTCGCTCCCGGCGACATCGCTTCGATCTCGTTGAGGGCACTCTTGTAGCTGAGATGCTTGTTGCCTGCCGCCATGGGGCACTCATCGACGAGATAGTCGATCCCCTTCACGATGCAATAGGCAGCGGTCTCTCGTTCCGCTAATCGAACCAACGGCTTCACCTTGCGGGGGAAGCCTTCTCGGGCCGGCAGGACCGGAAGTTGTCGTCCGAGGTACTCGGTGTGCCAATGAAGTGTGTTTCCGAAGAGAACTGCGGCTTCATCGTCGAGATTATGACCAGTAACGAGCACGTCGTACCCGCCCTTGATTGCTTCTTCATCGAAAAGATGACGTTTCGAAAGTCCGCAAGCAGAACACGGCACCCGCTTCGCTGCGCGTGAACCGTTTGGAATATCGAAACCGAACGTTGAAGGCACGTCGACTTCAACCAAATGGAGATCTCGGGTCTGGGCATAGGCGCGGGCGTACTCCAGCGAAGTATCGCTGTACTCCCCAATTCCTAAACCGATGTACAGGCCGTCAACCTGGTATCCAAGGTCGAGCAGCAAGTCCCAGATCGCCAATGAATCCTTGCCACCCGATACAGCAACGAGGATTTTGTCTTCCGGCGTAAACATCTCAAATTCATCGATTGCCTTACGCACCTGACGTTGGCACTGCTCAATGAAATGCTCGGCGCAGAAATTCGAGTTGTGGCGGCGGATATCGATGATCGCGGGTCCGCGGCAGGTCACGCATTTCACGACGCGCCTCCAGAAATCACCGGACGAATTTCGATGCTGTCATCGTCGGACAAGCTCTCGTCTCCAGGAACAAGCTCGCCATCTCGGACGACAAGGACAGCTTCTCGATTGAGGTCGAGGCGGGCCAAGAGATTGATGATGGTGATCGGTCCCTCGATCTCGAGGTCGCGTCGGGGGTTATGCAGTCGAACCTTCACCTGCACATAATCGCAGGGTTGAGGGTCAAACTCCTAGGCGTGTTTCGAGAGACGTTCTGCCTTGCGGTTTGACCGCTTGTCGACCTTGCGTGTCTTCCTGCGTTGGCGGCGAGTGGGAGACGGTGGTTCGTTGCGCAAGACAATGGTTTCGCCGACCTCAAGCTTGCTCCTGTAGACCACCTTGGGCTCTGGTCGTAGCGCCCATTGGAGCCCCCGCACAGTCCACGCCGCTATTCCGAGGAGCAGCCAGGGACGGCTTCCACCGAGGACGCCTTTGGTGAGAGCACGCCGACGAAGATCAGAGAGCAGGCTCATACTCTGCGAATTTCGACAAACGTCCGGCGCTTGCGCCCTCGCCGAGTTCCGAGTGCAAACGCTACGACAACAAGGGTGACAGCCACTGCCGCCACGGCGATCGTGGTGTAGCTACGCGCCTCGGACTCGACCCCTTCAACTTCCGATTGGATGTCTCGGAATCGCTGCTCGATGTGATCTCGCGTGATTGGACCGCTGGGGCTCATCGGTTCGCTCCTGGATGTGCGCTTGAAGGCCGAGTGCCAACGGTGCCCTTCCCGATCCGAGAGATCGCAAGGGCGACGAGGCCTCCGAACACGAGTGCAACTAACAAGTAGGGAACCCATGACCAGAAACCGGCAAAGACATCGCCGGTTTGAGTCTGAAGTGCGCGCAACCCTGAGAGGCCAAGCAAGAAGACTCCGAGGGTGATCACGATCATTCCTCCGACACCGAACGCCAAGTAGCGGCCGATATTGCGGAGTGGATCAATCGTCTCCTGGCGGGCGTAGGCAACGAGAAGATCCCAAAGATCCTGAACAATCTCAGAAAGTGATTTTGATGACGCCACAGATAATCCTTCGTGAGCTCTGATCTGAAGGTCCGCCGGGTTCCCGGCTTCGAACAACGACAAGTATCCCACCCATTTCGATCCCTTGGGAGCAAACCTTGCGGTTCGCGTCCCCAGTCAGATTATTGAGAGGCATTGTCCTCGCCATTAAGGGTGTCGATCGCGTCGAGGGTGGCCGTCTGATCCTCGATCGAAGCCAGAAGGAACCGAAGGCGGGAATCGGGATCGACCGATTTGAGCGCCTGAAGGCGGTCCAAAGGTCCGAGCGGTGACAATGCAGCGAGTTGAAAAGAGGCAATCGATGGATCGGGATCGAGATCTGGACGAGAACTGAGATCTGCGTAATCAATGCCAAGTCGAACCATAAGTCCGAGAGTTGCTTCGAGAGTGCGACCGACGAGTTCAGCGGTCGTGCCTGTCGGTTCGCCATCGGGCCATGCCTCGGCGATGCATCGGGGAAAAGGGTCATCAGGAAGCCACTCCACGATTCGGAGTCGTTCGACTCCAATACCCACAACCGCCCAACGACCGTCCGGCAACTCTTCGGACTGGATGATGCGAATGAGCGAGCCCGCATCGCAGCGATGGTCTCCCCCTCCCACTTCGCTACCTCGATCAATAAGGACTGATCCGAAGAGACGGTCTTCTGTGAGACAGGTCATCACTAAGGCTCGATAACGGGGCTCGAAAACTTGGAGTGGCAACGCCACACCTGGCAAGGCAACGGAGCCGAGGGGAAACATCGGTAACTCTCGCTTCCAACCCACAACGTTGGGCGTCATTTCACTGGAAGCGGTTCGAGTAATGCGATTTTGGGACCTTTAGGAAACGCCATGAGACGATCAGTGAATCCGTCTGCGACTCCGGTGGTTCGAGGGTCGGTGCCGTTGTGCATGAAGGCAAAGCTCAACGTGGAGCCCTGTGGAGTGTCAGCAAAACCTGCCAGAGCGTTCACGCTGTTCAAGGTACCGGTCTTCGCTCGCACCCTTCCGGTCGAGGGAGTCGCGAGCATGCGTTTGCGCAAGGTTCCGCTCTTTCCGCCGAGCGGAAGGGCGTCGGAAAATTCCGGCCTCTGAGAAACTGCCGACACGAGAGCGAGACTCAATTCGCACGACATGCGGTTACCAGTATCGAGCCCAGATCCGTCGAGCATAACGAGGTCGGTGACGTCGAAGCTCTGGTTTTTGAGCGACTCTTTGGTGGCCTCGATACCGGCTGCAGTCGTTCCCTGACCTCTGGATTGAAGCCCAATTTCCTTTAGTACGAGTTCGGCCGTGGTGTTGTCAGAGTTCTTGAGCATCTCGGTAAGTACCTGTGACATCGGAACCGAATCAAACGACGCCACTTCCTCTCCATCAGATGGAGCTCTGCCCGTCGTTGCGACACCCTCGACTGTTATTCCTCGGGAATTAAGAACGGTGCGAAGAGTTTGCGCGAACAAAAGGGGCGAGTCTCCGGCTTTTCGGTTGCTCGTCGCGTCGTTCGGTGTGTCTGTGTATCCGGTGTTTCCATCATTGACGAGCAGCGCCGAGAGAGGTGCAACCGTTCCACCAACCTGATAGCGGGCTGGCCATGTCGGAACCCATCGAACGGCGTCGTAACGCGAATCGTCACCAACGAGGTCGCCTCGTATGGATCGAATACCGGCCGCGTTCAGCGAATCAGCAACTGTTGTGAAGTCCTCATAAAACTGGTCTGGGTCATCGAACACTGTCTTGTAACCCGATGTTGCCAACAGTGGGTCGCCACCACCAACGATGAAAAGATCGCCCTCAATCACACCGTTCGTGGGTGGATCGCTGGCCACGAATCGAGTGGTGAATTTCGCATCTGCCCCGAGAATGTCAAGGGCAGCCATTGCTGTAGCCAACTTCATCGTCGAGGCAGGAACGAATGCTTCAGAAGTTCTGCGCTCGTAAACAGTCCTTCCGTCCACTTCAACGATCACGCAGGTCGAACCTACGACCTTGCTAAGGAATTGATCGATCGCAGCCGAGAGTGCGGGATCGGCTGTCGTCGCCTGAAGCACGCCCGGGAACCTTCGAGCCGAGAGCACTGGAGTTGTTGGCGTCACCGAGGCCTGCGTGACTGCACCAGTTTCGGAATCAGGCGCGCCGATAGATGGCGAAGCGAAGACAACGAGCAGGGTCAGGCCCGCGATCGCAGCAGCAAGGAACTTGCGAACAAACATCAGCGCTCAGGCAAGGACTCAGTCGAGAACGATTCCAGCCATCGAACTCGTTCGTTCAGAAAATGAAGTGCCCGTATTGCTCGTTCTGCTGAAGGAAAGCAATAGCGCCCGGCATCACGGACAGCTGAAACTGCGGCATTCGATGGATCAGCGACAGACAATTCCGAAGCGATGAGGACGGGCTTGTTCGTTGCGGCCGAAGCAGCCAGGGCAACTTCGACGTAACGAGCATCCTGACGATCGTGGAAAGCAACAATCCGCTCAAGCCCGTGATCGGGATAGAACGGACCCTCTCTTTCGAGGCGACCTTGATTCGATTGAATGCCCATACCCAGCAACAGCGTTGCGTCGATATCTGGATGACCCACGACGGCATCGAGCACTGCTGGAACGGTGTCTTTCGTTTCGCCACCAGCAAGATCTATTGGGTTACTTCGGCTCCACCGAGGGGGCAGCAAGCCATCGAGAGTGAATCTCAGATCCTCGGGGAGATCGAGAAGTTCGAGGTTCGTCGTCGCAGTGGCATCGGCGGCAAGCACGCCCCATCCTCCCACGGTGGTCACGACCGCTACCCGCGGCCCCGACGGAACCGGAAGAGTCGCAAATGCTGCTGCGATATCAAACGCCTCCGCGACAGAACTTGCTCGCGCTGCTCCCATTTGCCTGCACATGCCGTCGAAGACTCGGTCGTCGGTCGCTAGTGACCCGGTGTGGCTCGCCGCTGCCTTTGCTCCTGAACCTGATGCGCCACCTTTCAGAATGACAACCGGCATCCGACGACACACGGCCTCGAGACGATCGGCGAAGGAACGACCTTCGGCCACACCTTCGAGATAGACGAGACCGACTGTGGTTTCTGGGTCGTCGGCGTAGTACTCGAGCATGTCTATAACGCCGACTTGGGCTGCGTTCCCCACCGAAATTGCGCGGCTCACACCTACACCGCTTTGTCGCGACAAATTCATAAAGGACGAAACGAAATTGCCCGATTGACTCGCTATTCCGATGCGCCCCGCGGGCGGGTAGGGCGCAACAATTTGCGCACAAAGGTGAGACGGGGTGGACACCAAGCCTTGACCGTTTGGTCCGACAATCAAGAGGTCAAGTTCGTTTGCGAGATCCACGAGTTCGGATTGGAGCTTCAAGCCGTCCTCCCCTGACTCCCCGTATCCCGCCGATGCGATGAATACAGCGCGGATGCCCTTCGCAGCGGCCTGTCGCAAAAGGTCGGGGTTCGAAGCCGCAGGGGTGCATACAAAGACAAGGTCGGCGACGCCGTCGGGTAACTCGGTGAGATCGGCGAGTGTTGGCCGACCGAGCACTTCGGATCGTTCGCGGTTTGTGGCGAATACCTCTCCGGCGTATCCGCAAGAAAGGATGTTGTGCAATGCCACGTATCCGAACTTGCCCGGATGGGTTGACGCTCCAGCTACAACGATTGCTCTTGGATCAAAAAGGGCCTTGAAATGTTCGGCGGAAATCACGACGCGGCGGCCTCCGAGGAAATCTCGACAAGAGCATCGAGTGCAATCGGCAAACCATCGACGACCATGACTGGGTTGAGATCGATCGAGATCAGCCCGTCTATTTCTGAAGCGGCAACTGAGAGGGCGCAGAGCAGATTCGCGAGTGCAGAGATATCGACCTCGGGCTCGCCGCGAAACGGGCCGAACAACGACTGGCTTCGCAACGATTGCAGCATGTCGATCGCGTCATGACGTCGGAGTGGCGCGAGCCGAACTGTGACGTCTGCGATCGCCTCGGCAAGGACTCCCCCGAGACCGAAAACGACGGTGGGCCCAAACACAGGGTCGACGGCAATTCCGGCAATAAATTCGCGCAGACCCGAGGCCATTGGAGCAATGAGTACTCCGGTGGCATGGTCTTCAGGACGCGCTGCATCGAGCAATTCTTGGCACGCCCGGCTGATCGCATCAGGACCCACAACGCCGAGGCGCACGAGTCCCCGCTCAGACTTATGAGCGATGTTTGAGCCACAAAGCTTCAGAGCCATCGGCGCGCCGAACTCATCAGCGAACGCAATTGCATCTGAGGGGTTCGCAACGAGAGCTTCAGGAAGGAACTTCACTCCGTAGCTCGAAAGCAACGCCTTTGACTCGGCTTCAGAGAGTGTTGTCGTCATGATTCAAGAGCTGCTCGGAAGAACAGGCGAAGGTGCTGAAGTCTCTGTTCGAGTGCGTCGAGAGCGAGTGGGTCTCGATCAAGGAGACCCTCGATGAACGGGAGGTCGCTGAAGTAACTGAGAAGCGCTCCGTAACCAGTCAGCATGAGTTGCTCGGCATCGAATCGCCGAAAGGTTCCGGCTTCCATTTCGACGGTGAAGTAGTCGACTGCTTTTTCGAACAGCGGACGCAGAGCCACACCGAGATCGACACCGAGCCTGCGGCCGCCGTCGAGTGCCTCGCGGCGGACGATCCGCACAAACTGTGAGTTCTCCATGAAGAACGTGAACCCAGCGGTGAGGACGAGGTCAACCTTCTCCCAACCTTGAACGGGAGAGTCGGTCGCTGCGTCCACCTGGAGAATCCATCCGGCAAGCGCCCGATCGAAGACCTCTTTGTAGATCGCCTCTTTCGAAGGGAAATGATGAAGAACACTTGAACGCCGGATGCCGACCGCGCCGGCAATGTCGTTCAATGAGGTTCCGTCAAAGCCGTTCTCAGCGAAGCAGAGCTCAGCCTCGATGAGGATTACCTCACGTGTTGGTGTGACACCTTCGCCTGCGGCCATCGATTGAGGCTAGCGGCGGACTGTTCGACAGGCAGGTGACTCCGATTACCGTCTTGGCCATGGAGATCCTCTCGGCACTTTTCATCGACGGTATCGACACTCGACAGGTCGATGGTCCTTCGACTCGTATCGACATCACCGGCGTTCAATTCTCTGCAGCGGCGCCGCACGCTGTCCCGGTATCGCTTGAACCGCACCTGTGCGTGATTGTTTACTGCCCGCCAGGATCGCGCGATTCCGGAGCCCTCGAGGTTGTCTACCTCCGAGGCGAAGAACAGATCGCTCGAAACGTGCAACCGCTTCAGGTCGAACCCGGCAAGTTCAACTACCGACTTGTTCGGGCGGAACTGATGTTTGAAGAGTACGGAACGATCGAAGCCCATTGTCGAGTCGATCTCGGGCCGCTCACGATTGTTCCGTTCACGCTTTTGCCGCCAGTCTCGTAATGGAAAGCGCAGCGGCGCTCTCGACTCACCCAATCGCCTCGCATGCAACCGGCGATGTCATCGCCGACATCCTTGATCGCGGAAACGCATCTCCTGATCTGGCGATTGTGTTCGCGACATCGGCGTTTAGTGGTGCCTCTGAGGACATCCTTCGCGCGATCGATGCACTTCTCAGTCCAACGAAACTCCTGTTCGTATCTTCTTCTGGAATCCTCGGAGCTGGCTCGGAGGTGGACGGGAGCGCAGCACTGAGCCTTTGGGCGTTCTGGTCCCAAACGCTTGAGGATGACGTTGCCTTTATTGGACTGGACGAGGGTCTCGCTGGAGTCGATTACCTCTCGACTCGCCAACTCGCTTCGGCCCAAACCGTGGTTGTGTTCGCGGATCCGTCGTTGCCGATGGTGACGCAAACGATCGAATCACTTTGCGAACTCCGAACGAACAAGGTCATTTCCGGCGGCCTCCTTTTCGGGTCCAATGGAGCGCCTTCAATCATGGATTCCACTGGCCGCAACTTCGGTTGCATCGCCGTTGCGTTCCACACGACTGAAGGCGAAGCCTTGCTCGCTCATGGTTCAGCACCGATTGCGGGGCCAATGACGATCACGAGTTCGACGGGCGCAATGGTGATCGAACTTGATGGGTCGCCCGCTTTGGACGTTACCCAAGAAGTTCTTGCGCGTGCTGACATCGAAGATCGGAGTTCTGCGGCAAAGAACCTTGCCCTCTCAGTACTCGACCCTGAAACGATGACGATCATCGACGTTCACGAGGTCCTAGGAGCAGACAGAAAGAGCGGGGCAATCGCGATCGCAGCATCTCTACCGGACGGAACAGTTGTCGCTTTCCATAGAAAGGATTCATCGGACGTGACATCCGAACTGAGCGATGCGCTAGCGGGCGGCCGACCATCGGGCGCACTGATATTTACCTGCTCGCTGATCGACCCCAAGGCTGACATTGAGGGTGTGAGCGATCTCGGTCCCCTCACAGAGTCGCTTGGCACCGCGTCATACGCCGGAGTGCACGTGTCAACGGTGATCGGAACAGGATCCAATGGACCTGGACTCTCCGCCGCTCCCCTCTCAGCAGTCATCTTCGGACGTCGCCACTACTAAGGTGCGGCCGTGACCGACAGCCGAATCGAATCCCGAACCGTTGACGTTGTCCGTGGCTTTGCCATGGATGCCCCTCAGAAGGCGAACTCCGGTCATCCCGGAACTGCGATGGCACTCGCACCCTTGGCCTACGCGCTCTATGCGCGAGTCATGCGTTACGACGCCAGTTGCCCCGAATGGCCGAATCGAGACCGATTCGTCCTTTCCGGCGGACATGCCTCGATCCTTCAGTATTCGATGTTGCACCTGACCGGTTTTGGCCTCACGCTCGACGACATCAAGAACTTCCGGCAATTTGGCTCTCCAGCGGCGGGTCATCCCGAGCGTGGCCACACTCCTGGTATCGAAGTCACAACGGGACCTCTCGGACAAGGACTCGCGAACGCTGTTGGTCTGGCTCTCGCCGAACATGCGCTTCGGGCACAGTTCGGACCGCAACTGTTCGACCACCACACGTTTGTTCTGTGCGGTGACGGAGACCTTGAAGAAGGGATCTCTCACGAGGTTGCGTCGCTCGCTGGGCATCTCGGTCTCGACAAACTCGTTGCGATCTACGACGACAACCACATCTCGATCGACGGCCCCACAGAACTTGCGCTCTCAGATGACGCAGCAGAGCGCTTCCGTGCCTACGGATGGCACGTCGAAAACGTTGGTGAGATTGGCGAAGACATCGATGCGCTTGAAGCAGCTGTCAACCGAGCCAAGAACATCGACGGCAAGCCTTCATTGATCGTTCTACGCAGCCATATCGGCTACCCGTCTCCAAAGTTCACCGACACTGCCCATGCACACGGCAACCCATTTGGAGCCGAAGAGATCGCGGCAACCAAAGCCGTTATGGGCATGCCCGACGAGCCGTTCTGGTCGCCTGACGATGTTCTCGAACACATGCGGGAAGTCGGACTTCGGGGACGAGCCGCTCGTGAAGCGTGGTACTCCATGCACGACAACTGGACCGAGAACCGCGCCGAACTTGATGCTGTACTCGAGGGTCGTGGACTCGAAGGTTGGCAGGACTCGTTGCCGGTTTGGGAAGTGGGCGAATCTGTTGCGACCCGCAGCGCCGGCAAGAAGGTTCTGAATGCACTTGTTCCCGTCGTGCCTGGTCTTATGGGTGGAGGCGCCGACCTCACTGGAAACTGCGGTGTAGAGATCGACGGCGCAGTTGCCTTCTCTCGCCTCAATCGCGACGGTCGCCAGATCCACTTCGGAGTTCGCGAGCACGCAATGGGTTCGGTAATGAACGGAATGGCTGCTCACGGCGGTCTCATTCCCTTCGGCGGAACCTTCTTTGTCTTTGCCGATTACATGCGCCCTCCCGTTCGACTCGCTGCGCTCTCAGATCTGCGCGTCATCTACTCGTGGACGCACGACTCAATCGGAGTCGGCGAGGACGGCCCAACGCACCAACCAATTGAGCATCTTGCATCGCTTCGAGCCATGCCGAAGTTGCGAGTCATTCGCCCAGCCGATGCGAACGAAACCGCGCAAGCCTGGAGGATCGCTATCGAAAAGGGCGGACCAACCGCTCTTGTGCTGAGCCGACAGAACCTCCCGGTTCTCGAAGGTACAGCAGGCAACACCGCTGTTGAACTTGGCGCCTACATCCTTCGCGGCACCAAATCCGATCCCGATGTTGTTCTTATCGGTACGGGCTCGGAGGTATCGCTTTGTGTTGCGACTGCAGAGCAACTCGCGACCGAGGGAATTTCTGCTCGCGTCGTCTCGATGCCATGTTGGGAACTCTTCATGGATCAAGACGATGACTATCAGCGCTCAATTCTCGGTGATGGCATTCCACGTGTTTCCGTCGAAGCAGGTTCCACATTTGGCTGGGCACTCTGGGCCGATGCATGCGTTGGCATCGATCATTACGGCGCGAGTGCGCCTGGTCCTGAACTGATGGAACTTTTCGGCATGACCGTTGAAAACGTTATTGAACACGTACGAATCGTCCTCAACTGATCCGGAGCACAGAAATGTCACGACTTACTGACCTGTACACAAATGAAGACCAAAGCCCGTGGCTCGACAACGTCCGCCGTGACTGGATTGAAAGCGGCGAAATGCAGCGATGGGTAGATCGAGGCGTACGCGGAGTGACCTCAAACCCGACAATTTTTCAGAAGGCAATTTCCGGCGGAGACGCCTACGACGATCAGTTTCGCCAGTTGCTGGCATCGGGCACATCAGTAACCGACGCCTACTGGGAACTTGTCGTAACCGACATCAACAACGTGCTTTCGATTCTTCGACCCGTCTACGACTCAAGCAACGGAATCGACGGCTACGTCTCAATTGAGGTTTCTCCCCTCCTTGCTCGCGACACTGCCGGCACCGCCGCAGCAGCGCGGCACCTGCACGGGCTCATCAATCAGCCCAACCTGTACATCAAGATCCCCGGAACGGCCGAAGGGCTGCCCGCCATCAAAGCAATGATCTCCGAAGGTGTGAGCGTCAATGTCACGCTTCTGTTCTCTCTTGAGCGCTATCGCGAAGTCATGG
>JBIIVE010000046.1:0-16915 GCA_044339605.1 Acidimicrobiales bacterium | reverse complement strand
CTCGTTATAAAACAGAAGAGTCGATTCCGCGACAGAAAAGCGACTCGAAGCTCTTGGTTCTGACGACGCAAGGGCAGTTATGGGCAAGGTTGCTGTCGCCAATGCGCAGGTTGCCTACGAGGCATTCCTCGAGACCTTCAGCGGCCCACGATGGGACGCACTCGTCGCCCGTGGCGCTCGTCCTCAGCGTCCACTTTGGGCATCGACGTCGACCAAGAACCCGGACTACCCAGACACGTTGTACGTCGATTCTCTGATTGGCCCGAAGACGGTCAATACGATTCCGGAAAAGACCCTCGACGATTTCGACGATCACGGCACCGTGGCCCGAACCATCGACGCAGACTTTGCAGGAGCTCATGCGGTTCTCAATAGTTTCGCCGCATTGGGTCTTTCACTCTCTGACGTCACCTCGCAACTCGAAGACGAAGGCGTCGCGTCGTTCTCAAAGTCATTCGATGATCTTCTCGAGTCACTCACCGAGAAGGCGAAGACTCTGAGGTGAACGGATCGCTCGTCGTCGTCGACGAGGTTGCCTCAGCATTTGCGCAACTTGTGGTCGATCGAACCGCTGCATCGAAAGCTCCGTTTTCTCTGGCGTTCTCCGGCGGGTCAACTGCTAGAGAGTGCTATGAGCATCTCGCTCATGAAGCGGAATCCCCCATTGACTGGACAAGGATCGATGCGTGGTGGGGCGATGAACGATGTGTCGCGCTCGAAGACCCTGATTCGAACTACCGGCTTGTCGAAGAATCATTGCTCTCCAAGGTTGGGCCGTTGGCCTCTGTTCATCCGATGCGATCGGATGTCTCCGATGCTGCTGACCTTTACGATCGTCTCGTCCGTTCGGCTCCGCCGATCGACCTCATCCATCTAGGCCTCGGGCCTGACGGGCACACCGCCTCGCTTTTCCCTGGCTCTGAGGCGCTGAATGCCCCAGTACATCGATTCGTGGTGTCCAACGTCGACCCTCTTGGACACAACCCACACGCGCGACTCACGTTCACCTTCGCAGGCATTGCAAACTGCAGAAGCGCAGTCGTGACCGTCGCTGGCGCATCCAAGACCGAAGCGCTGCATCGGGTTCTTGACGGAGATCTCAGTGCACCAGCGGCACACCTGGCGAACGAGGACCTCATTTGGCTCGTCGACACCGAAGCAATGGGCTCACGCAGTGCCCGATAGGGTCTCTGAAATGTCAAGGCTCAATGCCCCGCTCGAGGAGTTGATGTCCGAGGCGCGGTCTCTTCGAGACCAAGCCTTCGGTGTTCGGGTGACCTATTCGCCCAAGGTGTTCATCCCCCTCACGATGCTCTGTCGAGATCGCTGCGGTTACTGCACCTTTGCTCAGCCTCCGGCTCGCCTCGAATCCCCGTATCTTTCTCCGGCTCAGGTGCGTGCTCTCGCTGTTGCTGGTGCCCGTGTGGGTTGCCACGAGGCACTCTTTACTCTTGGCGAAGCACCCGAAGATCGCTATCCCGTCGCTGCCCAGTGGCTTGCAGACAACGGTTACGGATCCACAATCGACTACGTCGCAGCGATGGCGCAGTTGGTCCTTGATGAGACCGGCCTTCTCCCCCATGCAAACGCTGGTGCACTTCCGCCAGAACAATTGGCGCAATTGCGGAAGGTCTCTCCATCGCAAGGAGCAATGGTCGAGTCGTTACGAGACGATCTTGAATGTCATCGCGGTGCGCCAGACAAAACTCCTGAACGTCGACTGGCGACGCTTGAAGCTGCAGGTGAGCTCTCAATCCCGTTCACAACTGGCATCCTCGTCGGCATTGGTGAGGACCGTGACGATCGCATCGCTGCCCTCGAAGCGATCGCTGCATCACATCTTCGTCATGGGCATGTTCAAGAAGTCATCGTTCAGAATTTCCTTCCAAAGGCCGGAACCGCAATGCACGCGGCAAAACCGTGCCCGAGCGACGTGTACCTCGATGCAATCGCGCTCGCGAGATTGATCCTGCCGCTTGGCATTCACCTCCAGGCCCCGCCAAACCTTTCCGATGATTTCGGGATGCTCCTCGATGCAGGAATCGACGACTGGGGCGGCGTGTCTCCGGTAACTGCCGATCACGTCAATCCCGAACGGCCTTGGCCCGATCTCGACATCCTCCGAACGGTTACTGAAGCCAAGGGATTCACCCTTGCGCCTCGACTCACGGTGCATCCGGAGTTCGCCCGTAACGATGAGAAATGGATCGATGAGGGCCTCCGGTTCGCTGTCATGGATCGATCCGATGCCGATGGCCTCGCCCGAGACGACGCCGGCGCAGTGTTCGTGCAATCACTCAAGCCCGCTGCACCTGAGCAGGTCGACGATGGTGTCGAGGTTCTGCAGATCGGGCCTCGCTCAACGATTTGGAGCGCCGGTTCTCGGATCACTCCTCCCACGTATGTGCCCGCCGAAGGGAAAGCAACCGGCGCTGTGGCTGAGGTGATCGAGGGTGTTCGCCTTGGTCAAACTCCGGAGCTCGAGGAAATCGTCACCCTGTTCAGCGCCCGTGGCCCCAACTTCGCAGCTGTGACGCAATTGGCTAACGAGTTACGTGCAGAAGCCGTCGGCGACACCGTCACTTGGGTCCATAACCGGAACATCAACTACACCAATGTCTGCACATTCAAATGTCGTTTCTGCGGGTTTAGCAAGGGCCCCCTCTCTCTCAATCTTCGAGGTACGCCGTATCTACTCACCCTCGACGACATCGCCCAACGGACTCGTGAGGCGGCCGATCTCGGTGCAACTGAAGTCTGCCTTCAAGGTGGGATCCATCCCGATTTCGACGGCGACTACTACATCGATGTTGCCCGTGCCGTCACCGACGCGGTTCCCGATATCCACGTTCACGGCTTCACCGCACTCGAGGTCACTGAGGGTGCCCGTCGGCTCGAGGAGCCGCTCGATTCCTATCTCCTTCGTCTCAAGGACGCTGGTCTCAAAACGCTGCCAGGAACCGCGGCAGAAATCCTCGACGATGAAATCCGAGCAATTATCTGCTCAGACAAAATCAACACCGAGGAATGGCTCGAAGCTCATCGCACCGCTCACAGCGTTGGCCTCCGTTCGAATATCACGATCATGTTTGGATCCGTGGAGCGACCAGTTCACTGGGCGCGCCACATCGTCCGCACTCGCGACCTGCAAAAGGAAACTGGCGGTTTCACCGAGTTCGTTCCGTTGCCGTTCGTTCACATGGCCACACCCCTGTATCTGACAAAAAAGGCGCGTCGGGGCCCAACGTTCCGAGAAACACTGTTAATGCACGCAGTTCCGCGCATCGCGTACCGAGGCCTTATCGACAACATCCAGGCGTCATGGGTCAAGCTCGGCGTGAGTGGATCCCGACAGGCGTTGCAGGCCGGTGCCAACGATCTTGGTGGAACGCTTATGGACGAGAACATCAGCCGCGCTGCAGGCGCCGATCACGGACAAGGCATGGAGCCGAAAGACTTCGCCGAGCTGGTCGCACCGCTGGGCCGTGTGGCCGAGCAACGGACCACACTGTACGGCCGCCTCGCCGGAGTGTGAATTAGTCCAGGGTGTCGTCGGGTTCGCTGAGAAGTCCGATCGCCTTCTCGACCGCACGCCGAGCACGAGTTAATCGTTTTTCGTCGACCGGGAGTTCATGCCCACCGGCATCGATTGATTCACGCAACCGAACGATTGCAAGATCGGCAAGTTCCTCGGCGATCAATTCGAGGCGTTGGCGGATGTCGTCGAACTCTCCTGACATGTCGACATCCTTACTCACCGAATGGGACAGAGCGAGCAACTAGAGTTTCGTTCGTTCTGTTTCCTATGTACTGAATGGATCAACCGATGGCCGGGCAACGAAGCGAAATCAGTGACGATGATGTCCACGAGTGGATCTCATTCGATCTCGATGGCGAGACGTACACCTTCGATGCCACTTGGCTCACAAGTAATTGGAAGTGCATCTACGGCGATGGTTGCCTGGGCATTGAAGAAGAGCCCGACGAAGGCGCAATGCTTGGCTGCTGTTCACACGGGGCGCATTTCGCCGACAAAGAAGACCGCAAGCGTGTCGCTGAAGTCTTCCCTCGTCTTCGTGACGATGAATGGCAGTTCAAGGAAGTTGCCGCAAGCCTCGGCGGGCCCATCCATAAAGACCACGGAGACTGGGTCACCCGTCGGCACGAAGGGGCCTGCATCTTCCTGAATCGTCCCGGTTTCCCCGGTGGCGCCGGATGCGCCTTCCACACCGCCGCTGAGTCTCGCGGCGAGAACTTCATCGATTGGAAGCCCGAAGTTTGCTGGCAGGTGCCGGTCCGTCTCGATTTCCACATTGACGACAACGAGTACGAGACCAACATCCTGCGTGAATGGAAGCGACGCGACTGGGGCGAGGGCGGCGCCGACTTTCACTGGTGGTGCACCGAGGATCCTCGTGCATTTGTCGGCGATGTTCCCGTCTACGTCTCAAGCAAGGATGAAATCGTCGCCCTCGTTGGTCAAGGAGCCTATGACCGCGTTGTCGAACTCATCGAACAACGCGGTACGCAGGTCTTCCTGCCCCACCCATCGGTGAAGCGTGCTCCTGCGAGCTCGGACTGACGTCTACTTCTTGTTGGTCCGACGTCGGTCGGACTCTTTAAGAATTCGCTTGCGGAGACGAAGCGACTGAGGCGTTACCTCAACGAGTTCATCGTCACCGATGAACTCGATTGCGTTCTCTAGCGTGACCTCACGTGGCGGCACGAGTTTGATGGCTTCGTCTGCGGAATGAGTTCGAATGTTCGTCTTCTGCTTTTCGCGCACGATGTTGATCATCATGTCGTCGCTGCGAGAATTTTCACCGACGATCATTCCCTCATAGACGGCAACGCTTGATCCGATGAACATCTCGCCACGTTCTTGAAGGTTGCCAATGGCGTAGCCAGTCGAGGTGCCTTGACGGTCAGAGATCATTGCCCCGCCCTTACGGGTTGGTAGATCGCCGACCCATGCAACCCATCCGGCGTTGTGCTGATGCATCAGCGCAGTACCGCGAGTAGCAGTGAGCAACTGCGAACGGAAACCAATGAGACCTCGAGCGGGAGCTTCAACGGTGACGATGGTTCGACCCGTATCGCCAGGGCGGAGGTCGGTGACCCGACCCTTTCGAGGGGCAAGAGCCTGAGTAACTGTGCCGACGTGCTCGTCGGGCACATCGATCACGGCACGCTCAAGTGGTTCATGCCTCGAGCCGTCGATGTCCTTCACGATGACCTCGGGTCGGCTGACCTGAAGTTCGTAACCCTCACGGCGCATGGTCTCGATGAGCACCGCAAGCTGGAGCTCGCCGCGACCAGAAACCTCGATGATGTCTGGCGACTCGGTTGGCTCGACCTTGATCGATACGTTGCCGAGGATTTCTTTGTTGAGACGATCGCGCAGATGGCGGGAGGTCAGGAACTGACCTTCCTTACCAGCGAGAGGCGAAGTGTTGACGCCAAAGGTCATGCGGAGCACCGGCTCATCGACAGTGAGTCGAGGCAAAGCAACGGGATTCACCGAGTCGGCAAGGGTGTCGCCGATTTCAACTTCGGGAAAGCCAGCGACAATGAAAAGGTCGCCGGCGCGAATGGCATCGACCTCTAGTCGACCGATACCCGAGAACGACATCAACTGAGTCAGCTTGCGCCGAAGTGGGTTCTGCCCTTCGTCCTCTTCACACAGCGCTACCTGTTCACCTCGGCGCAGGGTGCCTTGCATAACTCGCCCGATCGCCAATCGACCGAGGTATTCGGATGCATCAAGATTGGTGACGATGGCCTGCAAAGGTGCATCGGGATCGCCAGTAGGAGCGGGAATGGTGTCAACGATGGCCTGGAACAACGGGGTGAGGTCATCGTCCTCGCCGGGCATACCGATACCGCTGACGGCCCTACCGTCGCGGGCGATTGCAGAAATGACCGGGAACTCAATGGAGTTCTCGTCAGCGTCGAGATCCATAAAGAGTTGGTAGATCTCGTCGAGAACTTCTTCCGGGCGGGCGTCTTGGCGGTCAACCTTATTGACGACGACCACCGTCGGCAGTCCGAGGGCGAGGGCCTTCGACAGCACGTAGCGGGTCTGAGGAAGCGGGCCCTCAGCGGCATCGACAAGGAGGATGACGCCGTCGACCATCGAAAGTGCTCGCTCAACCTCGCCACCGAAATCAGAGTGACCTGGAGTGTCGACGAGGTTGATTTGGACGTCATTCCACGTCACTGAAGCGGCCTTCGCGAGAATCGTGATGCCTCGCTCGCGTTCCTGGTCGTTCGAGTCCATGATTCGGTCGACAACAGCGGCGTGGTCGCTAAAGGTACCCGTCGCACGCAGAAGCGCATCGACGAGGGTGGTCTTGCCATGGTCAACGTGTGCGACGAGCGCGACGTTACGAAGCGGGACTGAAGATGAGGGGGGCACGAGTGTCTTTCAGTTCGGTCCACCGGTAATGGACCGATGGAAGTTCAGGAGGGCCAAGCGCTTTCGTCGCGTTCTGCCTCGGCGTCGTACATGCACCACGACGAATGGTCGTGGCCCGGCACGGCCCCACACTCGGGGCACGGTTCGGCATCGCGAGCATCGAGGATCGCGTCAAGATTGTCGTTGGTGCGCTTGAGGGCTCTCGCTTCCTCGAAACGCCGATGTCGACCCTTTTTCAACGGCCAACTCCCGTCGGTGAGATTGCTCGCAAAGTGTATCGGCCCACGAGGGGTGCCTGTGACATCTCCGCCCTCTTTGTCCTCATGAGAGGGGCCGCCGGGACCGCTCTTCAATAACGAGTTCGCCATTTCCGGCAAATGCGACTGCAGCGCCACCCTCAAGAAGGCTCCGTACGGGCCGACCGGCCAGTTCGTCTCGCCATCCCTCGGCGAGACGGGCCCCGACGTCGCCTCTCAGGAACGCCTCAATATCGCCACGTGTCGCTAGGAGCGAGGCATCGAGATCGAGGTCTCGAGCCAATTGGGCGATCCAAGCGGAGATCAATGCGATGGCCGGGCGGAGGTCCTTTTCGACCCCGCCGGGGCTGACATCGTCGACAATCGGAGAGGTATCGGCGAGCCCGACCTTCACTGCCCCCAAAATCTCATTCACGACATCGTCCCGAGTCCCCCGGTCGAAACCGCGCACCTTTTCAAGATCGCGTCGATCCCGAGGTGGTCGTTGAGCGATGCCGGTGAGAGCGATATCGGAGAGCACATAGCGGACAGGAATGTCGAGCGAAGCAGCACGACGTTCGCGCCATGCTGCAAGAGAACGGGCGACAGTCCGGGCTGACCCTCTGAGTTGGCGAGCTTCCTTGATGCGGCGCCAGGCCTCGTCGGGGTTTCGTTGTCCCCGCAGTCGAACTCGCTGAATCTCACATTCGTCTAACGCCCACGACAGTCGACCACGCGCCTCGAGTTGTTCAACGATTCGATCTCGAACTTCGAGCAGACGCGCCACGTCGTTGGCGGCGTACACCAATTGCCCGTCGGTAAGTGGACGTTGAAGCCAGTCGGTGAGACGGTCACCTTTGCCAACCTTGAAATCGACGAACCGCTCGTAGATGGTCGTCAACGACGGCGTGCTCAGACCGAGAAACCCTGAAGCGACCTGGGTATCGAACAAGATCTTGGGGACAGTTCCGCATTCGAGTTCAAGAATCTCAAGGTCCTGATCTGCTGCATGGAGGACCGCGACGCTGTCGCTTTCGAGAATCTCTGCAAATGGACGCAAATCAACCGCGAGCGGATCCACGAGCACAAGGTCGCCTGGCCACGCGATCTGCACAAGCGCCAGTTTCGGGAAATAGGTGCGCTCACGATGGAACTCCGTATCGAGCGCATAACTCGGTTGATCTCGGAGAAGTTCGATGACCCGAGCAAACTCTGCGTCGGTGGCGACTATTCGGAACTGTGGATCAGTCACTTGTGTTCGTCAGACCGGCGAATCGCCGAGAACAACAGCACGTCCGCTGTCGATCCAACCGTTGGTTCCGCCGGCGACGTTGATCGCATCGATTCCTTGGCCCCTGAGGAATTCTGTAGCGCGTGCGCTTCGGCCGCCGACGGCACAAATCACATAAACAGGCCCAGAAGCGGGAATCTCCGAAAATCGCTCAGGAACAGTCGACAACGCGACGTGGTGAGCACCCGAAATATGGCCATCGGCATATTCATCGTCTTCGCGAACATCGACGAGGACTGCTCCCGTTGCGAGCAAGCGTTCAAGTTCACTGAGATCGATTTCTGGGACTGAACTCACCGGTTGCCCTCGTTCTGTGTCGGCTAGTACTACGAACCGGCAGCGTAGCGTTGTAGGTCCTCGGGATGATCAACGTCCTCGACTGCTTCGGGCGCAATCGTCCGGACCTCCGAAACGGTGAGTTCCCCGAGGACGCTTCGTGGAGCACGAATGCCTTGATCAAATGCCGCCTGAAGCGGTTCCCACGCAAGGCTGCGTCGCCATGCCGCCGTAAGCGGCTGGATTCGATCGTCGACCACGGCATAGGACACCGCCACCTGGGGGTCCGAGGACAGTCCGGCTACAAGTGCAGTCGGAGTCGATGCGCCTACTTGTGGCGTATCGCAGGCGAGGATCACGACAACATCGTCGCGAGCACACTCGAACGCGGTGAGCACACCACCCAATGGTCCCTCACCGGGATGGCGATCCGGAACCGCACGATCAATACCCTTCAGGGAGGCCAAGCGGGAGATGTCTCCCCCCACGGCAATCACTTCTGAGGCGCCAGCATCGCTGAGCGCTGCTGCAACCAGAGCGGCCAGAGCAACACCGTGAACTTTCAGTAGGGACTTGTCTTGTCCCATCCTCGTGGAGGAACCACCGGTGAGTACGACCCCGGTGAAACTCGGCAACGACACGAGTCAGCTCGGAAGATCAGACGGAGGCCAAGAGGGGTCACACTGGCGCAAAAAGAGTTCGCATCGTTCGGCCTCGTCGAGTTCACCGATTGCCGCCGCTGCTTTCGCAAGCCCGTTGAGACTGGAAAGAAAACCGCGGTTCGAAGGATGCACCCAGCGAACATAACCGGAACCGCGCCAACCATTGGCCCGAAGGGTGTCGAGCCCCCGGTGGTAGCCGACACGGAAGTAGGCGTAGGCCTCGATGGTCGAAGCTGCGTTCTCCCCCATTGCTGCCCATGCGGAACTTGATCGGGGTGCGTCACTCGCTACAACACCAATCGCAGAGAGCGGGTCTGACTCGCTGCGCTTTGCCTGCTCGAGGGCGTGGCGTAACGCAGCGGGTTCATCAGGAAGCACCGTCTCAGGAGGCCCGGAGGTTGACAGGTTGACAGGTCGAGAATCAGTCACGCTGTCACGTTACGACGAATGTCAACGGTTCACACCCTCGATCACCGACACAAGGAGTTCTGAGAATTCACGAGGCTTGGTGGACTGAACATTGTGCGCAGCGCCTTCGAATAGATATGGACGTGCACATGGCAGGTTGTCGACCAGCCATTCCTGCGCTTGCTCGCGATGACCAAGAGAAAGGGAGCCTCTCGAGACCACGATAGGCATGTCCAGTTTTTCTGCTTCGAACGGACAGCCGTTACGGGCCCCCACAAGTTCCGAGACCATTACAGGACCTTCCGACAACCGCTGGCTTCGGACTGCTTCTGGCAACGCTTCCCAAACGTCCTCGCCTGCTGTGCGCTCCATAACTCGAACTACTGCATCTTGCGGCGACTCGTCTTCAATCCGTCGTCCATCTCGGTCGCGCAGTGGCCACCACTCAAGCCATGGCAATGGGGCTTCATGGACAACGACGCCCGACACGCAAGGTGCAACACGAGACACCGCCGCTAAGGCGATCGTTCCGCCGAGGCTATGGCCCACAACAACAATCTGCTCGCCGTGAGATTCGCGTTCGATGAGCGCCGCAAGGTCTACGACATGATCTTCGAACGCCGGCACTGTCTCGACGCTCGAACGCCCATATCCGCGTCTGTCGTAAATCAGCCATGAAGAACTTGTAAGTCGCCGCGAGACAGAAAGAAATGTTGCTCCCCTGTCCATCACTCCGTGCACGAAGAGAACTTGGGGGGCATTTGGCCGATCGAGGCGACCTATGTGAAGGCCGTTGCTGACCTCCCGCTTCATGTCGTTACGGCACTTCGATGACGCGCACCGTATCGGTGACACGGCCTTTCGAGAAGCGCGAACCTCCGACCACCACGACAAGATCGCCGGGATGGATTTCACCCTTTTCCTTTGCGAGCGCGATCGCCTCGTTCGTTAATTCATCTGCGCTGCCAGCTGCTTCGAGAAGGTAGGGAGTCGTCCCCCAACTCATTGTGAGCTGAGCAACCGTTCGAGGATCTGAAGAGAAACCGAGAATCTTCGCCTTCGGGCGGAAGCGAGCTACGGACCGAACCGTGAAGCCGCTTTGAGAAATGCAAAGGATCGCGGCTGCACCAATTTCGCTCGCTGCTCGTTGCGCAGCAGATGTGACAGCGTTTGTTACGCGAGACTCTGAACTGTCTCCGGTGGCGAGCTGCAGTGAAGCAAGCAACGCTGGCCATCCTGCGTAGTCGAATTTCTCGTCGGCCCGTGCAGCGATTCGAGCCATGACATCGACGACATGCTCGGGGTCGTCGCCAATGGCGGTTTCGCCTGAGAGCATCACCGCCGACGATCCGTCGAAGACCGCATTCGCGACGTCGGAAGCCTCTGCACGAGTTGGGCTCGGTGAGTGAATCATTGACTCGAGCATTTGCGTTGCAGTGATCACAGGACGACCAGCGGCGATGCAGCGACGAATGATCTCTTTCTGCAGGTGCGGAAGTTCCTCGATGGGAAACTCCGAACCAAGATCACCCCGAGCAACCATTACTGCATCGGCGACTTCCACGATGGACGCCAGGTTCTGAACTGCGGCGCGAGTCTCAATTTTTGCGACGACCATCGGACCGCGAGGTGCTGGTTCAGTTCCGACTCGGCGAACATCGTGAGCCGAACGAACGAAAGAGAGCGCAACCATGTCAACACCAACTTCGACAAAGGCGTCGAGGAAACGAAGGTCCTCTGGAGTTGGGGTTGCTATACGAAGCCGGTCCGACGGAATATGAATTCCTGGTCGGCCTGTGAGGTGCCCGCCGTGGTTGACCCGAACGCGGAGATGGTCTCCTTGTCGTCCGAGCGCCATCACCTGCACGGCGCCATCGCCAAATACCAACTGATCACCTTCGTGAACGTCGGTCAGTAAGTCTTCGTAATCAACTTGAAAGACCTCGGCCGTACTCGAGTCAGTGCCCGGAGTGACGAGAAACTCTTGGCCGTCCACAAGCAAAACACCATCGCCCGGCAGTTTGCCGAGTCGCACTTTCGGACCAGGGAGATCGGCCAGAATTCCAACTGGCTTGCCAACCTCCGCCGCAACGGCACGAATCCGGTGGTACCTCTCGAGAGCTAGATCAAGCGATTCATGAGAAAGGTTGATGCGGGCGATATCCATGCCCGACTGGATAAGCCCCTTGAGGACACGCGGATCGTCAGAGGCTGGGCCGATTGAAGCGATGATCTTCGTGCGACGAGTCATGTCTGCACGCTACCGGTGAACCCCACTGTTACTGAAGCACATTTCACGAACACCTGAATGTCACCTCTAGTTCAGCAGGGCTCGTAATCCCGCAGCAGCAAATCGAAATCCCTTTGCCTCTTCGTCCGGAGCTTCGGCAGCCACTGCCTCGAGAACACAACTTGCCCGATCGAAATCGCCTGATGCTTCGTAAGCACGAGCCAATTCGGCGCGTTCCCAGATGGTGGCATCCGGCAGGAGACTCCGAAGTCGGGTTGCGATTATTCGCGAGCGGTGGTCGTTCTCCCCTGCCGCGATTTGAGCCAGATTGTTAAGCATCCGACGGATGATCCCGCGAGTGCCGATTGGGGCGAGCATCGATTGATGCCACGGGGCGTCGGATCCGTGGAGTTGCATGAACAATTGCTGGCAACCGAATTCGTCGAGTTGCTGACCGCGATCGAACGCATCGAGGTAGGTGCCAGTTTCAACGTCAAGAGTTAAGAAGTGGCCAGGCATTCCAATGCCGCTCATCTCACGGCCGACACGCCGACCAACGGACATCAAAATGATCGAAAGGGTGATCGGGATGCCGAGTCGGCGATCGATCACTGCATCGAGGCAGGAATTGTCCTGGTCGTAGTAGCCGCCCGTGTTGCCCCGAAAGCCGAGAACGGAAAAGACGTGCTCAAGAACGTCCGCAAGCGAGGATCCGCAGCCTTCGGCCAAAGCATCGAGTTCAGCGAGGCCATCTTCGACAACGAGACCCTCGTGAAAATGAGAAGCAAGCACAAATGCTGCCTCGTCGGGTGCGATGTATCGCTCATCGCCGCCCATAAGAATCGCGAAACGGTCAGTCGATTCCACAGAGGTGAGAGTATCGGCTTCTCGGGATTTTCCGACTCGACCGGACACAAGGGGTCTACGGTGCAACCGTGAGGAAGCCGACCCACCCGTTCCTTGAACATGTCGGACCCATCGCCTTCGCCCATCGGGGTGGCGCCGGGGACTGGCCCGAGAATTCACTCGAAGCGTTTTCGAGGGCAGTCGAACTCGGTTTCCGTTATGTCGAGACCGACGCCCATGTCACCTCCGATGGGGTGATCATCGCCTTTCATGACGACAACCTTGATCGTGTGACTGACCGGGTCGGTCTCATCTCGCAGCTCTCTTGGGCCGAGGTCTCCCAGGCCCGGATCGATGGCATCGCTCCGATTCCACTCCTTGAGGATCTCTTCTCAACATGGCCGAATCTACGAGTCAACATCGACGCCAAACACGACGAAGTGGTTGAACCCCTCGCCGCCCTGCTCAGTCGCACACAAACGCTCGATCGAGTGTGCATCGGGTCATTTTCCGACCGCCGGCTCGGTCACTTCCGCGCCCTCTTCGGTAGCGAGGTATGTACATCTATGGGCCCCAAGGGTGTTGCTCGGATGCGGGCTGCAAGTTTCGGAGTCGGCCGCAAAATCCCCGAGGGCAACTGTCTCCAGGTTCCAACTCACACTGGAAAGGTTCCTCTAGTCGACAGACGGTTCATTCGAAAGGCGCATCGAGCTGGCCTTCCCGTGCATGTCTGGACAATCGACGATGAGGAAGAAATGCATCGACTTCTTGACCTCGGTGTCGATGGGATCATGACCGACCGTCCAGCAGTCCTGCGCGCCGTGATGGAGTCAAGGCGACAGTGGTCCGCAACCAGCTGATCGCCACGAGTCGAACGTAGAAAATTTCAATTTGACTCGGTTCACAAGCGACGATCCCTTCGCCTAGTCTGAGGTTGTTGACAGGTCGGCAGGTAGTGCCTAGTTTCCGATCTGTGGCGTAGGTCACATGGGGGCGATCGCCCCTCGCGAGTCGAAATCCGAGATCCGATCCCCATGCTGCATCCGCCAGTCTCAACCCACAACGAGGCAACACGATGAGATTCGTACGCAGGAAGATCTTGCAGCTTCTCATCGTGCTTCTGTGCGTGACATTTCTTTCGTTCCTGCTACTTGAACTTCTCCCCGGCGATACCGCTACTCGTTTGTGCGCCGGTGCCGGCGGCCAGGAGTGCGTCGACCAGAAACGAGCTGAATTTCGGCTCGATGATCCAATGCCTGTTCGCTACGTCCGTTGGCTCGGAGACGCCGTAACTGGAGACCTCGGCTCCTCGGCGCGAAACGCGCAACCTGTTTCTGAAGCTCTCGCTGAGCGAATGCCGGTGACCATTGAACTGCTTCTGTATTCACAGTTCCTTGCCCTCCTCGTAGCTGTACCGCTCGCTTTTGCGGCGGCAAAGAGAGCCGGCGGAGTCCTCGATCGATCCTCGAGCGCAACGCTTTTCATGCTCTTGGCCGTTCCGAACTTCGTGATGGCGATGCTCCTCATTTGGATCTTCCCGGTCACACTCGGAATCGGAAACGCAACTGGCTACACACCGTTTAGCGATGGACCCATCGCAAGCCTCGCCTCTCTAACGATTCCCGCTATTTGTCTCGCGGTCGCTGAAATGGCCATCTACATGCGGTTGCTTCGCACCGACCTCATCGCCACGATGCAGGAAGACTTCATTGCGATGGCACGGGCAAAAGGCATGTCCCCTCGTCGTGTCCTCTACGGCCACGCCTTTAAGCCATCGACCTTCTCGATCATCACAGTTATTGGCCTCAACTTTGGCCGTCTGATCGGCGGCGCAGTCATTCTCGAAGTCATCTTCGGCCTGAATGGACTCGGCGGCTACACCTACGCAGCAATCCAGGGCCAGGACTACGTGCCCGTGCAAGGCGCAATCGTCGTGATTGCTTGCGCTTATGTCATCGTGAATTTCCTTGTTGATCTCCTCTACGCCGCCCTCGACCCCAGGATCCGTCATGCCCGCGCCCTCGCCTGACGCTGCCGGACGTCCGGCATCCGAATCAGTCTTTTCTGCAAGTGGCGACCTCGCCACCGAAGTCACGCGCATCGCCGATGGGGATTCCCGCAACATCGAAGCTCTTCATACGCTTGACCCTGATCAGGTTGAAGGTGCTCGAGCAAAGAAGCGTTTGGGATTCTTTTTTTGGATCGCAGCGGGGTTCTTCATCCTTATTGTCGTCTCGGCGATCACAGCGCCATGGTTGCCAATTAAGGACCCAGCAAAGATCGTTGGCCGCCCGCGCCTTGCCCCCAACGCCACGTTCTGGTTTGGAACCGATGCTCTTGGTCGCGACATTTTCTCGCGCGTTATCTGGGGCGCTCGGGCTTCGCTCGCGGTTGGCTTTCTCTCAATCCTCTTCGGCGGGATTATCGGAACTTCTGTCGGAATGGCGGCTGGATATCTGAGAGGTAAAACCGAAACTGTGCTGATGGTGATGATGGATGTCCTTCTCTCGTTTCCTGCGCTACTGCTTGCTCTCGCCATCGTGAACTTCACCGATTCGAAGACCGTGGTCACTGTCTCGATTGCCCTTGGCATTGTTGCCATTGCTCCTACTGCGCGGCTCGTCCGAGCTAATGCATTGATCTACGGTCAGCGAGAGTTCGTCACCGCAGCCCGATCGCTCGGCGCGAGCAATGTTCGAATTCTCCGCCGAGAGATCCTTCCGAACATCATTCCGCCGCTGCTTTCCTTTTCGATCATTGCGATTGCCGTTGCGATTGTGGCAGAGGGTGGCCTCTCCTTCCTTGGACTCTCGATTGATGCTGCGTCGACGCCGACCTGGGGCAACATGATCGTGAGCGGCAAGCCTGCGCTCGAAAATGGCGCACCGTGGATTTCGCTGATTCCAAGTGCTGTTCTGTTTCTTACTGTGCTCGCCCTCAACTTCGCCGGCGATCGCATCCGTGAGTACACCGATGTGAAAGAGGCCTGACAGTGACCGACACATCACCTCATTCACAAAACTCGCCGTTGCTCGAAGTGAAGAACCTTTCGACCTCATTCCGCACCGAACATGGCGTCGTTCACGCTGTTGATGATGTTTCGTTTGTCCTTGAACGAGGTCAAACTCTTGGCGTCGTAGGCGAATCGGGATCAGGAAAGACTGTGCTGTCTCGATCGGTAATGGGATTGCTTCCCGATCGAAATGTCATTCGCGAAGGTCATGTCCTCTATGAAGGCACAGACGTCATCGGCTACAACGAAAAGCAGATGAGTCATGTGTGGGGCGCCGAGATGGCGATGATTTTCCAGGATCCCATGACATCGCTTAATCCGGTCATGAAGATCGGAAAGCAGATCACCGAATCTCTTCGACATCACCTCGGGGTCGATAAGGAGGAAGCGAAAGCAACGGCTACCTCGCTCCTTCGACAGGTTGGAATTCCCGAACCAGAACGCCGACTGAACGAGTATCCGCATCAACTTTCTGGCGGTATGCGCCAGCGAGTCACGATCGCCATCGCGTTGGCATGTGGCCCCAAGATCCTCTTTGCCGATGAGCCCACAACGGCTCTCGATGTCACGGTTCAGGCCCAGATCCTTGATCTTCTCGATGATCTCCAGCGAGACCGCCATATGGCCATGATTCTCGTGAGCCACGATCTCGGCGTCGTTGCGAGCCGAACCGACGAAATCATGGTCATGTACGGCGGCAAAGTTGTTGAGAAGGCCGCAACCTCCGACCTTTTCCGCTCAATGAAGATGCCCTATACCGAAGCGCTTCTGCGCTCAATCCCTCGGATTGAGCACCCGAGCCATACGCGGCTCGAAGCCATTCCCGGACGCCCTCCAAATCTCTTGTCACCTCCGAAGGGTTGTAACTTCGCCCCCCGGTGTCGCTATGTGCAAGAGAAATGTCTCAATGAGGAACCGCCGCTCGAGTCAGCGAATGGTCATGCATGGCGCTGCTGGTATCCCGTTGGTTCTGAAGGTAACCGCGAGGCTCTCGCGCGAAATACCGCGGCCGGTGTGCCAGTCGGCGTGCCAGCGCCGGGTGCGATGAGCTCGGCAGGGAGCAACTAATGGCCGGTTCGGGTACTGCTCATCTGCGCGATGCGTCGGCATCGCTCTTGCGCGCCGAGAACATCGTCGTGGAGTTCCCCATCGGATCCACCGGGCTCAAAGTCCACGCGGTGAGCGATGTCAGTCTCGACATCCTTCCGGGTGAGACGCTCGGACTCGTCGGTGAATCGGGTTCGGGTAAATCAACAACCGGTAGGGCACTCATGCAGATGCCTTCGCCCACCTCCGGCTCGGTGCTTCTTGAACAGCACGACCTCACCAAACTCTCTGGCTCAGATCTGCGTGAGATCCGCCCGCAGATGCAGATGATTTTCCAGGATCCAATCTCATCGCTGAATCCCCGGCGCAACGTGACAGACATCGTTGCGGAGCCATTACGTATTTGGAAGCGCGGCACGACGGCGGAACAAGCAGCCCTTGTCGACAAGACACTCGAATCAGTTGGCATCGATCCCGAGGGAGCACGC
>JBIIVE010000096.1:0-7376 GCA_044339605.1 Acidimicrobiales bacterium | reverse complement strand
GAAGCTTGGAATGGAACTCATGTTGACCGGTGATTGGATCAGTGGAGTCGAGGCCGCTCAATCTGGATTCGCTACTCGCTCGTATCCGGCTGAGGAACTTGAGGCGCAGGTACTCGAGAAGGCAAAGCGCATCGCGATGATTCCAACTGACATCGCGCAGATCAATAAGAGAACCGTGCATCGCGGTATGGCCGTCATGGGGTTCCCAACTGCCATTCGCCAAGGAACCGAACTGTGCGCGCTAACGATGGGAACCGAAACCTTCCAAGCATTTATTGCGGAGAAGGACTCAGAGGGTGGACTCACCGGTGCATTGTCGAAGCGCGACGCGAAGTTCGGCGACTACCGAACAAGCGAAGCTTGATCGGTTAGGAAACCTGTGGTTCGTCGGCCCGTTGTGGTCGTTGCCCAATACGCACAGCAATCAGGACGAGAGCCGCGGCGATAAAGGTCGATGCGACTCGAGCCTTGATTGACCCGTCGAGCGGAAATCCGACGACGTGAAAGAGAAAGAACACGAACACGGTGATGCCGGCAACGGCGATTGCGTAGTTCGGCACGAGGAAAGCTAGGACGACATACGCAGCGATTGCGATCATAACGATTGACTCAGTGTTGGTTGCCGGTGTGATTCCGATGAGCGAGCCGGCGATTGCTACCCCAACCAAGGTTCCGGCTACTCGGAGTGTCACCTTCTCCACCGTTCCGTCTCGATCGGGGCGTGAGATCCACGCCACGGTCATTGGTATCCAGTAAGAGTGAGGGAACGTCAAGACTTCTTCCAACATCGTGGCGATCATCATGACGATGGCGAGACGTAGTGAGTGGAGGATGAAGGGGTCGCCCCAATGCAGGTGCACTTTCGAACGTGTCCATAGAGAATCCGGAGGCAGCTCATTGCCCGGGTCGGGCAGACGGCGCAGCGCAGCGCGCACGCCAAATTCAATGAGCACCGAAGCGATCATGATGCTTGCGCCAAGCAGCATCAGCAGAGTGTTGGTTTTCCAGTGAAGGAGATCGATGGGCGAACCCGAGAAAATCGTAAAGACGACGAGTCCAAGGACACCGGCTGTCATCGAGGAAACGCCCGCCACGCCGGCGAGGCCACAGGCCAAACCGGCGACTCCACCGACGACGACATGAAGAACTTGGTTGTCTGAAACAAGACCGCCGATTGCAGTTCCGATCGTGACAGCCAATGCCGCACCGGCCATCGAGGTGATTCGGCGGCGAAGTGATACTCCACGATCAGCGATGGCAGTGAAGAGAAGTCCGATGCCGATTGGCAGGAGCGCACGCTTGTCGTGATGGTCGAATGTGTAACCAAGTGCGGCAAGAATCACCAACGCAGAGCGAATCGGGCGAAGGTGCTCGAACGCTGATATGTCGGTTGCGATTGCAGTGCGAAACGATCGGCGAATGATGTTCACTCGGGAATCGTAGGGGAGCAGCCGCCGGTGCTCGATCGTCAGACGAAATGGCCGACGTTGACAACGCAGCAGGGACCGCCCGGATGGACGGTCCCTGCTCGTATTTCGGGTGGGCGATACTGGACTCGAACCAGCGACCCCTGCCGTGTGAAGGCAGTGCTCTAGCCAACTGAGCTAATCGCCCTAAGGCGGGCGATCGTAGCCGAACCGGATCCGCGCCCCATATCCAAGCGCGAGTCCTTTGGGTCTCCGTCGGCGTTCTAAGGTCTCCACGTTCTGCACCATCAGGTGTGTCCAACTTCGATTTAGTGGAGATCCAATGCCGATTCCTGCCGACGAGTTCCCGCTGCACCAAGCCCCGTATTCGCTTGCTCACGCTGCATCAAGCGATCGCAATTTCTACGATCGCTCGTATTGGAATGCGCATGATCGATCCGGCGAAGTCTTTCTCATTACAGGCCTTGGGCAGTACCCGAATCTTGGGGTCACCGATGCGTTTGCATGCATTCGCCGCGGCGATCTCCAGCACACGATCCGCATGTCTGACGTTCTGGGTGCTGATCGCATGAATCAGCAGGTGGGTCCCTACCGCATCGAAGTGATCGACCCTCTGAACGAACTCCGCATTACGTGCGCTGGCAAGGAGCAGGAATTCGAACTCGACCTGCACTGGCGTGGATCGTTCCCAGCGGTTGACGAATCTCCACACGTTTCGCGCAACGGCGCCAAGATCATTCTCGACGCGCAGCGTTTCGCTCAGGTTGGCACCTGGGAGGGGTTCATCCGGGTGAAGGGTGAAGAGATCCTCGTTGATCCTGCGACTTGGGTCGGCACTCGCGATCGTTCATGGGGTATTCGCCCCGTCGGCGAGCCGGAACCGGCAGGTCGTTGGGTAGCGGAACCCGAAGTCGATGGTGGCTTCTATTGGATTTACGTCCCGCTCCGTTTCGACGATTTCGCTCTTGTCTTTATTGCTCAGGAAAATGGCGATGGTCTTCGCACGCTGAACGATGCCTTGCGCATATGGCCCGATGGTCGCGTCGAACCGCTGGGGTACCCGAAGTACAACATCAACTATCGATCAGGAACTCGTATCCCAGAGTCAGCGACAATCACCGCTCAGGCAGCCGATGGTTCACCGTTGGTGGTCGAGGTCGAATGTCTTGGGCACGTTGCGTTGTCTGCCGGATGTGGCTACGGACCGGATCCGCAGTGGACCCATGGCGTATGGCGCGGTCGCGACTGGATCGAAACGGCAACCTACGACCTCACCGATCAGTCCGACCCCGGAATCCTGATCGCTACGCAATACAGCATCCTCGATCACGTTGGTAAAGCAACACTGGACGGCAAGTTCGGTTACGGCCTGTTCGAACATGCATGCGCAGGACGTCACACGCCATCAGGATTCGCTAACGGCGGATCGATGGCTCCCTGAGTCAGAAACAACCTCTCGAGCGTTTAGCTCTGAGGTAACAGCCCGATGTTTGTCCGGGCCCGTTCCAAAACGGGTGCGGCAATCGCGCGTGCCTTTTCGGCTCCGCTCGCGAGAATCGCGGCGGTTCCGGTTGGATCTGCGGCGAGTTCGGCAAACCGTTCTTGAATGGGACGCAATGTCTCAACAACTGCTTCGGCGACTGCCGTCTTCAAATCTCCGTAGCGGGTGTAGGACTCGGCGAGTGTTTCCGGAGCGGTGCCGGTGCACGAGCTGAGAATCGAAAGAAGGTTCGATACGCCAGGCTTTTCTGTCGGATCGAACCGAACATCGGTATCGGTGTCAGTGACGGCGCGTTTGATCTTCTTGGCAACAGCATCAAGATCTTCGAGAACAAGAATGGTTCCCTGAGGTGAATCCTCGGACTTCGACATCTTTTTGGTTGGATGCTGGAGGTCCATGACGCGAGCACCAATTTTGGCAATCGCAGCTTCAGGCACGATGAAGGTGTCGCCATATCGGCTGTTGAACCGAATCGCGAGATCGCGCGACAGTTCGAGATGCTGACGCTGATCGTCACCCACCGGCACGCGATCGGTGTCGTAGAGAAGGATGTCGGCCGCCATGAGGGCTGGGTAGGTGAACAGGCCAGCCGAAACGAACTCCGCTTGATCGCTCTTATCTTTGAACTGTGTCATGCGGCGGAGCTCGCCGACCGATGCAGTGCACTCCATAAGCCACGAAAGCTCAGCGTGTTCCCGAACATGGCTTTGAACAAAGAGTGTGGATCGAGCCGGATCGATGCCGATAGCCAAGAGAAGTTGGGCCAGTTCGAGGGTCCGGGTTCGAAGCTCAGTCGGGTCCTGGGGGACGGTGAGAGCGTGGAGATCAACGACGCAGAAGATGGTGTCCGCCTCGGCTTGGTCGGCGACCCAGTGGCGCAGGGCTCCTAGGAGGTTGCCGAGCTGGACCGGACCGGTGGGCTTGATGCCCGAGAAGACACGCGTCATGGCTGCCGATGCTAGAGGTCCCGGTGGAGGTTTCGGGTACGGAATGCACATTGACCCCTCCGGACGCCTCTATCGTGAGTCCGTGCCATACGAGGTCCAGACATCGGTCTTTGAGGGTCCCTTCGACCTTCTGCTCCACCTGATCCTTCGGGAACAGGTGGATCTCTACGAGATCTCGCTCGCCCGAATCGTCGACGCCTATCTCGTCGAGATCGAGAAGCTTGAGCATCTCGATTTGGAGATCACCACTGAGTTTCTCCTGATTGCGGCCACGCTCGTCGAACTTAAGTGCAAGCGGCTCCTGCCCGAGGACGTTGACATCGATCTCGACGATGAGTTCTCCCTTTGGGAAGAGCGCGACCTCCTTATTGCTCGTTTGCTCGACTGCAAGACGTTCAAAGACGCATCCCACGTTCTCTCAGAACTTTTCGACAACGCTGCGATGTGTGTTCCCCGTCGCGCTGGTCTCGACGAGCGCTACCTCGAACTAGTCCCAGACCTGCTCGAGGGCGTCGATATCGACGATGTCCGCGCGGCGTACATCAGGACAATGACACCCAAACCAGTTCCCGTCGTGAGTATCGAGCACATTCACAGCGTTCGCGTGAGTGTGGGCGAGGCCGTCGAGGAACTCATCGATGAACTCCCGCGTTTTGGTCGGGTATCGTTCCGTCGACTGACCGAGACACTCGTCGAGCGACTTGAAATCGTTGTTCGCTTTCTTGCGGTGCTCGAATTGTTTAAGCAGGGGTTCATCGAGCTCGATCAGCCTTCAGCATTTGGCGATATCGAAATCATTTGGGTCGGATCCCCGGCCATTGGTGTGGCGGACCTCGCCGACATCGACAACTACGACGGCTAAAGGTTCTTCATGTCTGGCGAAATCAAACGAGCACTCGAAGCGATCATCATGGTTGCTGACACGCCTGTGCAGACCGACATGCTGGCGCAGTTAACGGGGATGCCTGCTGAGCGTGTTGAAGCGATCCTTGTCGAACTTGGCGCTGAATACGCAAGCGACGAGCGCGGCTTTCAATTGGTGCGTGTCGCCGGTGGTTGGCGCTATCAGAGCCACCCTGATCAAGCGCCGTACATCGAACAGTTCGTTCTCGAAGGCCAGTCGGCAAAGTTGTCGGCTGCCGCGCTGGAGACGTTGGCGATCGTTGCCTACAAGCAGCCGATCAGCCGAGCACAGATCGCTTCGATTCGCGGAGTCGGAGTCGACAGCGTCGTGCGCACTCTCGAGCAGCGCGGATACATCGGCGAGGTTGCTCGCGACCCCGGTCCCGGTCAGGCCGTCATGTTCGGCACAACTCCAGAATTCCTCATGAAGATGGGCCTCGACTCGCTCTCACAGTTGCCGTCGATCGCCGATTTCGTTCCAGGTGCCGACGTTGTTGAAGCACTTGAAATCGGTCTTCGTGTTGACTCCGCGGCTGAAGACGTTGTCAGTTCCGTCTCTGAGAGCGGAGAATCGGCCGATGGTATTCGGCCTTCGTTGGGCTACTTGCTCGACGGGGACGGCCCGGTGTGACCGACGAGGAACGAACGGGAGAGCGCCTTCAAAAGGTGCTGGCCCGCATCGGCATCGGAAGTCGGAGGGTTTGCGAGAATCTCATCGCCGAAGGACGAGTGACGGTCAACGGCGAAGTTGCTGACCTAGGTCGCCGAGTCACTGCTGAGACCGATGAAGTCGCAGTCAATGGCGTCATCATCGGGGTTCGCCCCGGTCTTGTGCATCTGCTTCTGAATAAACCAACCGGTGTTGTAACGACCGCTGATGATCCTCAAGGACGTCCAACCGTTCTCGAACTGGTACCCGAAGAGCCACGCGTCTTTCCTGTCGGTCGCCTCGACATGGAGACAGAGGGACTGCTGCTACTTACCAACGATGGAGATCTCGCTCATCGGCTGACTCATCCGTCCTTCGGAGTGGAAAAGGAGTACGTCGCCCACGTTGAAGGGGAGCCGACTCGGGGCGAACTCCGCATGCTTCGCGAGGGAGTCATGCTCGAAGACGGAATCACCGCTCCAGCGAAGGCGGCACTTCTCGGCCCCGGGATCCTCCGCCTCACGATTCACGAGGGTCGAAATCGCCAGATCCGTCGGATGTGCGATGCCATTGAGCATCCGGTGATACGCCTAATTCGTACCCGCATCGGCCCCCTCGCTGATCGGAAGCTCAAGCCAGGGCAATGGCGTCCATTGACGGGCGAAGAACTTCGTTCCCTTGAGCGTGCTGCAGTTGAACGCCCGAATGAATCTCCCTCGGCTCGCTGACCTCACCGTTCTAGGATCACACTGTGACTTCTGTTGTTCGAGCGCTTCGCGGCGCCACCACCATTGATGCCGACACTGCCGACGAAGTCCGAGCCCGCACGATCGCGTTGTTAGAGCAAATGATCGAGCGCAACGGCGTCGATCACGACGACATCATCAGTGTGCTCTTCACGGCGACAGACGACATCCACTCGATGTTCCCAGCCTCGGCTGCTCGCGACATTGGGTTCGGCGACATTCCTCTTATCTGTGCCCGGGAGCTCGACATCACCGGTGCAACTCCTTTCTGCATCCGTGTGCTGATGCATCTCTCAACACCCCGATCACGTTCTGAGCTTCGTCATGTGTACCTCGAAGGCGCGAGCGGACTACGCGACGATCTGCCGGAGTGAGCGAGATGGCTCCGGATTCAGAACAGCGCACCGCACTGATTGTTGGCGTCGGCCTTATCGGCGGATCGGTCGGCCTGTGTTTGCGTGAGGCGGGTTGGCGCGTGCTTGGTCGTGACCGCTCAGCATCGTGTCTTGAGCGAGCGCTCGAAGTTGGCGCAATCGACTCCATCGCGCCCGAGGGATTTGTTGACGGTGTGTCTCTCACGGTCGTGGCCACGCCCGTTGGTGCCGTCGCAGAGGAAGTCGCAATCGCCCTTCTTGAGACAGATGGCCTCGTTACCGATGTCGGAAGCGTGAAGACGCCGTTGCTGCACCTGATGGAGAACCCAAGGTTTATCGGTGGACACCCGATGGCAGGTTCGGAGCAGGAAGGCGTCGACGGTTCGCGATCAGATCTTTTCGAAGGGCGCACCTGGGTGCTCACACCGCTCGAGACAAGCGACGACGAAACGCTCGCAACACTCCGCGGCATCGTTTCAGGTTTCGGAGCCGAGGTTGTGTCTCTGCCACCGGCTCAACACGACTCAATGGTCGCAATCGTTTCTCATGTGCCGCATCTGACAGCGGCGAGTCTCATGGGTCTAGCTGACGAGCGTTCAATCGAACACCGAAGCCTTATGCGCCTTGCTGCAGGCGGGTTTCGCGACATGACTCGAATTGCTGGAAGTCATCCCGGTATATGGCCAGATATCTGTAACGAGAATCGGGATGCGATTATCACCGAACTGGATCGTCTTGTTGCGGCTCTCTCTACGGTTCGTTCTATTGTTGCCGATGGCGATCGCGACGCGCTCGTTTCGATTCTTGAGCGCGCACGGTCAGCGCGACT
>JBIIVE010000083.1:0-9076 GCA_044339605.1 Acidimicrobiales bacterium | reverse complement strand
GCAGAAGGAACAGCTCGCGAACTCGTTCGAGCCTTGAACGATGCCCGTAAGAGCGCCGGTCTCGAAATCGCTGATCGAATTGCCGTCACAATCGATGCCGACGAAACACTCCGTGCGGTGATCAACTCCCACCGCGAAACGATCACCACGGAAATTCTTGCTCGGTCGATCGAGTTCGGAAACGGCGACCGAACAATCGAGATTGACGGAACGACTCTTTCGATCGGCCTCATTCGCGTCGACTGAGTCAACGCGGCGCATTCGCGCTTCTAGGAAAACGAAACGGGACCCCTCATCCGAAGATGAAGAGTCCCGAACGTTGTACGAAGTTGTGAAGCGAATTCAGCGACGATCGTCGTCGAAGTCGGCATCGAAGAAACGTCGCATCGCTGCATCGGCGTCATCGTCGTCTTCGGCGAGGAATTCATCGTCAAACACCGGAACTGCGGAGGTGACTGGGCCGCCCTCGTCCTCTTCGTCAACAAAGAGTGATGTCGGGGCTGGTTCGGGGCTCCAACCGGTGTCCTCGGCCAGGATTGGCTGGAAGACCTCGGGCCCGGGTTCGGGGGCTGCTACTGGTTCCGGCGCTGCGAAGGCCGCAGGGGCCGGTGCAGGGGCTACCACCGGGGTCGTAAGTTCAACCGGCGCGGTTCCGACTCGAAGTGCAGCAGGATCGTCGAGAACCGCCTGAATTCGAGAAACACCATTGGCGATGACTGCACGCTGTTCGGAAAGGAACGCATCGAGTGCAGCGTTATCGGCTGCGAGTTCACGACGGGTCTTGTCGAGATCGCGAATTGCTTCATCGGCCTGTGCCTTTGCCGCCGAAAGAATCCGGCTGGCCTCGACCTCTGACTCCGAGAGCATCTGTGCAGCATTCGTTCGCGCTTCGTTGATGGTTGCATCGGCAGTCCGTTGCGCCATCACAAGCACCGACGACGCCTGTTCGGCGTCGATCGTCGGGTCGACCGAACGAATCGGAGCAACAACCGCTGCCGGCGCAGCGCCAGAGCCTGATTCAAGTTCAGCAATTCGAGCCTGAAGACGGCTTTCGTTGCGAACGGCATCGGCAGCGCGAGTCTCGGCGGATTCTGCTGAAGCAGTTGCCTGCCGAAGCTTGTCCTGCAACTGCGCAACCGCAGCGCTGACGCGCTCAAGGAAATTGTCGACCTCATCGGGGTCGTATCCCTTGCGGCTGACAGAGAATCGAACGTCAGTAAGAAGGTGGGGAGTTCCGGGAGTGGTTTCCATGGCGGCGATGGTATCGGCCGGACGGCACCCGGGTGTCAACGACGCAAAAGAGGCCTCAGCCCGGCAAGAAGCTCAGCAGAATTTGAAGACCGATAAACACAATCATCGGGGAAAGATCGAGTCCCATTCCACCTAAACGCACCGGAGGCAACAGGGCACGGATGGGCCCGAGCAGTGGCTCAGTGATGCGGAAAAGAATCTGCCGAATGGTCTCAAGTGCGCCAGCGCCAGATGGCGGAAACCAACTCAGGACGATGCGACCAAGAAGGCAGAACAGATACATCTGCGCGATAAAACGAAAGAGGGCCCACATAGCAGTGAGTTACAGATCTTCGTGGGTGCTACCGAGCAGAAGCGCTCGTTCTTGCTCGGGCACTTCCACCCCGACCGGAAGAATGAGGTACACCGAGGAACGCTCGAGGCGTTGCATCGTTCCACCGATTCCGTAGCAAAGGCCGCTTGAGAAATCGATAAGTCGACGGGCCAAGTCGCCATCGGCGCCGGAAAGATCCATGGCAACGGCCTTACCGGCTTTGAAATTGTCGGCAACGTCTTGGGCCTGGTTAAACCGCGTCGGCGCTACAACAAGTGGGCGAACCGACTGACGGCGAGGCACTGCACGAATTCGTGGCTTCGATGCGTCTTCGGCTGAGGCGGGATACGAACTCGGGGCGGCGACGGGACGCACTGCCGAGACCTCTCCGGTCTCTGGAGGAGTGGACAACACCGTCCCACTCGAAACTGGCGGGCGTGCACGCACGGTGCCAGTTGGTCGCGCTGGTTGCTGCCGTGCCGGCTGCGCAGGCATTGGCGGCATTGGGCGATCGTCGGGTGACGCCGCGTAGTCGTCATACTCGTCGTCAGGCCCAAGCCCGAGGTACACCATGGCATTGCGCCACATCGAAGACATCTGACCCTCCGTGCGGGGGAACTCCCCCCCGGTCCGAATCGGAAGGTTAGTTCGTTTGCGCCGATTGTCGACATTCGCTCCCGCCACGAGCGGAATTCACCTCGTTACGCCCCACCCCGAGGAGCCCGCGCCCCAAAGAGAGCGGTACCAACCCGCACCATGGTTGAACCCTGTGAAATGGCGACTTCGAGGTCGTCGGACATCCCGATCGAACGCTCAGAGAGGCCTAAATCCTCGGCGAGGGCGACCAACGCTCCGAAAGCTGCCGCCGAGTCAGCCGGGTCTCCAGCACTGCCTACGCCCATGAGGCCAACGACGGAAAGACCCACGTCGCGGGCATGGCTCACCAATGCTGAACCTTCAAGAATCGGAGCGCCGCCCTTCTGCGACTCCTCGCTCAAATTGAGTTGGATCATGACCTTTGCCCCAGGGGCACGTCGAGCGATTTCGTCAATCAACTCGACTCGGTCAACGCTCTGCCATACCGAAACGATTGAGGCCAGGCTTCGAACCTTGTTGCGCTGTAAGCGTCCGAGAAAATGCCATTCGATCTGTTCTCGTTCAGCGGGCGAAAGTTCTTCATGTTTCGAAACAAGCTCTTGCGCGTAGTTCTCTCCGATCATTGTGAGACCAGCTGCAAGTGCGGCGCGAGGCGCGTCGACGCCGAATCCTTTTGTGACCGCGACGATTCGCACATCTCGCCCTGGAGACAACTGAGAAAGTCGATCTTGAAGTTCGTGAATGTTTTTTGCCACGAGTTGCGCGTTCACTTGGGCTGTCATGATTCCTCGATCCAGATCACGGTGGCATGACGGGCGGTGTCGGCTCGAGCCCGATGCGAAAAGAATCCACCCGCACACGCCGTGCACGCGTCGTCATCAACGTCGATAACAACACCGTTTCGAAGAAGTTCCGAAATCACTCCGGCGCGCACATCGAGTGCAGGACGGCCGTCACTGGTTTTCGCGCGAATTGCGGGACCAAAGCTTGCTTCGAGACGATCAAGATCTTCCGCACCGAACTCGTAGCACTCAGGACCGATGGATGGACCAATGAACGCATGGAGAGGGGCTGAGGATTGAGTCCGCATTGAACGCGTTGCCGATTCGATCACGCCAGCCTCAAGTCCCTGCCACCCCGCGTGCACAGCGGCAATAACCCCATCGAGAGACCACAGCGCAATCGGAACGCAATCTGCCGTCTGGATCGAAAGGGCCAGATCGGTTCGACGGGTCACCGACGAATCAGCAGTCGCGCCGCATGCATCCTCGAGTCCAACGGCATCGACGTCGACACACCCATCGCCGTGCACCTGAGTCAGCCACACCCACGGGCGATCAACAACCGAGCGGCGACGGGCGTCGAGCTCATGGTCCGCGTCGCCACGAGCGAAATCGCCATCGGTTTCTTCTGTACTCCGGACGCGGATCGAGCGCCCGTTGACGAGCGCTCGATCAAAGAACCGCACCGGGCGGAGACGTAACTACTGAAGGAACGACGGGACGTCGAAGTCTCCGTCGTCGAGGTCGTCGTCAGTGGAAAACACGTCACGGGCGATCGGGCGATCGTCACGCGCAGAACGACCCGGACGAACCTCGCCATCCCAGCGGTCGAAACCTGCAGCAATGACGGTGACTCGAACTTCGTCGCCCATTTCGTCGTCGATGACCGTGCCGAAGATGATGTTGGCATCGGCGTGCGCAACACCGTGAATGATCTCGGCTGCTTCGTTGACCTCGAACAAGCCGAGGTCGCTTCCACCAGCAATGGTGAGAAGGATGCCTCGTGCACCTTCGATGGAGGCTTCGAGCAATGGTGAGGAAATCGCGGCCTTGGCTGCAGCCACCGCACGACCTTCGCCTGATCCGTAGCCAATGCCCATAAGCGCCGAACCAGCATCGCTCATGATCATCTTGACGTCGGCGAAGTCGGTGTTGATGAGGCCAGGCGTGGTGATGAGGTCGGTGATGCCCTGAACGCCCTGCAGGAGGACTTCGTCGGCCATCTTGAAGGCGTTGAGCACAGAGGTCTTGTCGTTCGAGACCGTAAGCAATCGGTCGTTCGGGATGACAATGAGGGTGTCGACTTTTTCCTTCAAGGTCTTGATGCCTGTATCGGCCTGGGTCGAACGACGCTTGCCTTCGAAACCGAAGGGGCGGGTGACCACGCCAATGGTGAGTGCGCCGAGGCTCTTGGCAACCTGTGCGATAACGGGAGCCGCACCCGTGCCGGTGCCGCCACCCTTACCGGCGGTGATGAACACCATGTCGGCACCCTTGAGTGCCTCTTCGATTTCATCGATGTGTGCGTCGGCGGCGGCGCGGCCGATGTCGGGATCGGAACCAGCGCCGAGACCCTTGGTGAGGTCACGACCGATGTCGAGCTTGACGTCGGCGTCGCTCATGAGGAGCGCCTGAGCATCGGTGTTCACCGCAATGAACTCGACGCCCTTGAGTCCGGCGTCGATCATGCGATTGACGGCGTTAACGCCACCACCACCGACGCCGACGACCTTGATCACCGCGAGATAGTTCTGCGGACTGGCGGCCATGGGGAGCTCCTTCGAGAGAAATGCAGGACGGACTTCAGGGAGAGAGAAGAACTGGAGCGAGGTTACTCGCCCCATAGGGCTATTTCGGGGTTCTCACAACCACAGGGGTCGAGGGATTGACCACATTGACGGTGGCGAGGTCCCGTTGGTCGACCTGGCCCATCACGGTTCGTAGAGAGTCGACCTTGGCAGGCAGGTCTGTGGGGGGTCCCATAATGACGATGCCCTGGGGTTTCAGCGCCAGATTGAGTGAACCGTCTGGGGCAGTTGCAATCCCAGCGACTCTGGTTCGCATGCCCGGGGTAAGCAGCGAGGCCACCTCGAGGGCACCAGAGACGCCCTCGACGAGCGTTCCTGGGGCTCCGGCCTCAACCCCGATGAGAACCGTCTCAACCCCATCGCCGGAGGTGTGGACGCCAATCACTCGGCCAGACCCGTCGATCAGCATGGCGACACCGTCGGCAGATGCTGCGATCGCTACTGGCACTCGTTCCGACACGGTGACAGTCACCAAACCGTCCCAGTTTCGAACCACTGATGCGGTCTCGATGTAGGGAAGTTCACGGATACGAGATGCTGCGGCGGAAGTATCGACTTCGAGGAGGGCCTCGCCCGGGCGAAGTCCAGAGACGGCGATGATTTCATCCGCTGTCGTTAGAACCGCACCGCGTACTTCGATGCGATCGACATCGAGTAGCGCGGTTCGCGTGATGAACCACGCACCTACGAGCACTGCCGTGACGATCGCTGCGACAAGCCACCAACGACCGCGTCGTCGGCGCTTCTCGGTTTTCACCGCGTCGCGGCGCGCGGCAATGCGCGGATCAATATCGGAAGAGGATCCTGATCGATCACGAAGTCTGATGGCCATCAGGCGAAGTCCTCGACCCGTTGAGCACCAGCAGCCGCCGCTCTTTCCGGGGCAAAGCCGAGGAAATGAGTTTCCGCGTGGAGATCGACACCAGTGTGATCGCGCACCTTCGCACGAACTGCTGCCATCAGCGCCGCGACATCGTTCGCCGAACCGCCATCGTCGACCTGAATGAAGTTCGCATGTTTGGTCGACACTTCTGCCGAACCGACTCTGAGTCCTTTCGCTCCGGATTCATCAACGAGCCTGCCGGCAGAGTCGGGGCGAGGGTTCACGAAGACAGAACCTGCATTGGCCCCGCCAGGTTGATTTTCACGACGCCAACGAACGATTTCCGAGATCTCCGCTTCGGCAACGGATCGATCCCCCACCGCAAGCGCAAGTTCCGCTTCAGTCACGACGAGTGAACGACCAAGCACCGAGGAGCGAAATCCGAGGCCAAGATCAGTCAACGACAATTGTCTTTGGTCGCCCGTCGCGAGATCCACCACGCGCACCGTGACAAGCGATTGCGCCATATCCGAACCGTGACCACCAGCGTTCATGCGAATTGCTCCGCCGATAGAACCCGGAACGCCAACGGCCCATTCAAAACCAGTGAGCCCCGCTGCTGCAGTACGTCGGGCGACGACCGGGAGTGGAGCTGCCCCACCAGAACGCACGGTTGTGCCAGAGATATCGATTGACGCGAGACCATCGCCAAGTGTGATGACGATGCCATCGAAACCTTCATCGGCGACGAGGAGGTTCGAGCCGCGCCCCACCACCGCAAATTGCGCACCGGATCTGGCGATCAGTTTTCCGATTATCTCAAGGTCGGATGCTGATTCGGCTCGAACTCGAATCGAAGCCCGACCACCGACTCGATAGGTCGTGAGTTCGCCAAGAGGTGCATCGCGTTCACTGCGCTCACCGAACGCTGTCTCAAGTTCGGAAGCGACCTCGCTGAGGTTCACGACGCTCCCCCGTCGACAAGGAGCGGAAGAACTTCGTCGGCGAGTTTGGTGATATCGCCAGCGCCGAGCGAAAGACATAAGTCGCCTTCTCGAAGTTCCTTGGCAAGAATTTGCGCCAGCCCAGAACGATCGGCGACGTACAGCACTTCTTGCTCAGGATGCGCTCCGGTGACCGCATCGACGATGAGTTGACCAGTGACCCCTTCGCGAGGGGCTTCACCCGCTGGGTAAATACCGGTGAGGACAAGAACATCGGCATCGACAAAAGCATCGGCGTACTCGCGCCATAACGATTGGGTGCGGCTGTAGCGATGGGGCTGGAAGACCGCAACCACACGGCCCCAATTCCCGTCGCGACCTGCCGATATCGCGGCCTCAATCTCCGTGGGTAAATGGGCATAGTCATCGACGAACACCACGCCACGAGCCTCTCCCCGAGTTTCAAACCGGCGACGCACGCCACCGAAGTTCTTCAGCGCGGCCGAACACGACGAGAACGGGACGCCAAGTTCCAGAGCTAACGCGATCACCGCACACGCGTTGAGTGCGTTGTGCGTTCCGGGAACGGGAAGGTGGATGTGTCCAACCTGCCCACCATGTCGCACAACATCAAATTCGATTCCTGAACGTGAACTCTCTACATTCAGCATGCGCACGGTGGCGTCTTCGGATTGACCATAGGTAATCGCACTCGTGCCACCAGCGATCGCAGCGGTCTCTGGATCGTCGGCGCACAAGACCACTGGTCCGCGGGTTGCTGAAATAAACGATTCGAATGCGGCACGAAGATTCTCGAACGAGCCGTGATATTCGAGATGATCGGCTTCGATATTGGTAACGATGAGTGCTTCGTGGTCGATGGTGAAGCCGGAGCCGTCACTTTCATCGGCCTCGAGCACAAACCACTCGCCCTGGGACCACTTCGCGTTGATCCCGAGTTGACTGATATCGCCGCCGATGAGGAACGACGGGTCAAGAGCCGCTTCAAGCAGGACCATTGCGAGCATCGACGAAGTTGTCGTCTTTCCATGCGTGCCCGTTACCGCAATTGTGCGGCGCTCAGAAGCCACTGCGGGTAACAGCGCTGTGCGACGGACAACGGGAATTGCAAGCGCGCGTGCGGCAAGAACTTCGAGATTGTCGTCGGCAATCGCTGTGGAAACAGCGATGAAGTCGGTTTCGGCGGCGAGATTGTCGGCCGAATGTCCGACGAACACAACGACACCTTCAGACCTGAGGCGATCAAGAACGGCGGATTCGACAACGTCGCTTCCGGATACCGAATGACCCATGCCAACAAGGGTCGAGGCGATCGCTGACATCCCCGGACCGCCGACGCCGACCACATGGATCGATCGCACACTCGAAAGCGACGGACACGGATCGCTTTCACGAGCGGCGAGCATGACGCTCCACGAGTTCAGCAACGGCATCAGCCGCATCGGGTTGAGCCAACGTGTGCGCCGCGATTCCCATTCGTTCTAGTTGCGAAGGATCGTCAAGTAACGGATCAACTTCGGCGACGAGTCGGTCGCCATCGAGTTCCGCATCGGGAATAAGAAGGGCAGCTCCGACTCTTACGAGCGCGGCCGCGTTTGCAGTTTGGTGATCGCGAGGCGCTTGGGGCAACGGCACCAGCACACATCCAACGCCAACTTCAGCGAGTTCAGCAACGGTCGTACCCCCTGCGCGACCGATAAGGAGATCAGCTGCAGCGAGAACTGTGTCCATGTGGTCTTCGTAGCGCACAGCGACGTACTCGAGAGCGTCGCCCCTTGGAAGCGAGTCCTGCACCGATTCCCAGTCTCGGGAGCCAATCACATGACGAATGGAAAGATCGTTCCGCTCCGACCATTTCGGCACTGCAGCAAAAACGGCTTCGTTTACTTTGCGTGATCCGAGTGACCCCGTGATCACCGCAACGAATACGCGATCGCCAGAAACTCCCAGTGTTGTTCGTGCAGCCACGCGGTCGCGTTCTCGGTTGATCGCAAGAACTTCCGCACGAACCGGATTTCCTGTCAGGACGCTGCGCGGCAAATCGGTTTCAGCGAATGGAACAGCACATGCTTTCGCGAATCGACCAGCAAGACGGTTTGCTGCACCAGCGCGAGCGTTCTGTTCCATAACAACGATCGGGATTCGCCAGATCACTGCGCCAATGGTGCACGCGATACTGGCGTATCCACCGAGGACCAGGACCACCTTTGGCCGTCGTCGACGAACAATCCCGATCCCCTTCGCCACCGCGCGTAAAAGACCCCATGCCGCTGCGATGTTTTCAAATGTCAGACGACGCTGAATGCCGCGTCCAGGCAGCAGTGTGACAGCGAAGCCCGCATCGGGTACCAGCGTTCGCTCGAGCCCCCGTTCGCTGCCGACAAAATGAATCGACGAACTGGCGTGCCCCCGATCGACAAGTGCACGCGCAACGGCCAAACCCGGAAGTACGTGGCCTGCGGTTCCACCACCGGCCACGAGGGCGTAGGTGGCGGAATCGGCAACGGGCCGACCCCTCATCAGCGTCCCTGTCGAGC
>JBIIVE010000015.1:0-31744 GCA_044339605.1 Acidimicrobiales bacterium | reverse complement strand
TTACTTCCCGATACAGCCACGATTGGCGACAAAGGCCAGCTCATCATCGGTGGCTGCGACACCCTTGAACTTGCTGAGCAGTTCGGAACCCCGCTGTTTGTCTACGACGAAGCGCATCTGCGTGCGCGTTGTCGTGAAGCTGTTGCCGCTTTTGGTATCGGTGTAAATTTCGCAACGAAGGCGTTCCTATGTAAGGCAATGGCTCGGCTTGCTGCCGAAGAAGGCTGCAACCTCGATGTTTCAACCGGTGGCGAGTATCACGTCGCACGATCTGCGGGTGTGCCTGCCGATCGCCTCGTCCTGCACGGAAACAACAAAAGCATCGCCGAACTTCGAACCGCAATGTCCGAAGGTATCGGCCGCATCATTATCGATTCCTTCGACGAGATCGATCGCATCGAAGCGCTTGTCGCTGAGGGACTAGCAGTTCCGAAAGCGCTGATTCGTGTCACCCCGGGTGTCGAAGCCCATACGCATGAGTTCGTGCGAACTGGTCAGGACGATTCCAAATTTGGTTTCGGCCTCGCAAGCGGCCAGGCCGATGCGGCAGTTCTTCGTGCGAATGCTTCTCCTGCAATCGATCTTGTCGGACTCCATGCACACATCGGCTCGCAGGTTTTCGATGCAGAGTTCTTTGAAATGGCGATCGAGGTCATGGCGCCGTTCGTGCAGAAACATGGTTTGCCAGAGTTCTCCGTTGGCGGGGGACTCGGCGTTGCATATGTGGCGGGCGAAGAATCGGATTCGATCACCGAATGGGGTGCAGTTGTAAAGGATGCGTGCGCAACCGCAGGCATTGACGCAAATGTCACGGCGGAGCCGGGCCGTGCACTCGTGGCACAAGCAGCAGTCACCCTCTATTCGGTGGGGACTATCAAGGACATTCCTGGAATTCGCACCTATGTCTCTGTCGATGGCGGTATGAGCGATAACCCTCGCCCGGTTCTTTATGGCAGCGGGTACGAGGCGTTCCTTCCGCGAGAAGTTGGCGCCAATCGCGATCGCGTCGTCACCGTGGTGGGCAAGCATTGTGAATCTGGCGACATCCTCGTGCGCGATGCAGTCGTTCCTTCAGACCTCGTTGTGGGAGACATCCTCGCGACGCCAGTGACTGGCGCCTACGGACACTCAATGGGATCCAATTACAACAAGGTCACACGACCTGCGGTTGTTTTCGTTGCCGACGGTAAAGCCCGCCTTGTCGTTCGTCGCGAAACTCTCAACGACCTCCTTCTCCTTGAAGTCGACTGAGACAACTGGTGTCGACGTCTGAATTCATTCTCATCGGTTTCGCAGTTCTCTTCTCCTCGTTGATCCAGACAGTCACTGGGTTTGGGTTTTCGCTGCTTGCTGTACCGATCATGTCGATGGCGATTCCGACCGAGTTGGCAGTTGTGATCTCGGCAACCTTGAGCACGTTTACGAGCGGCGGGCAGGCGTGGACCGAACGCCACCATGGGGATAGGCCCACCATTAAGCGGCTTGTGCTGTCGGCATTTGTCGGGATGCCATTGGGTCTTGTCATCCTCACATTTGCAACATCTCAGCAACTCAAAATCGGTCTCGCTGCGGTGATCATTGTGTTCCTGATCGTGAATCTTCGAGGTTTCAGGCTTGAGCGCGCAAGCATGCCGGTCGATCTTGGCGCTGGATTCGTTGCCGGAGTTTTGAGTACGTCGTTGTCAACCAATGGGCCGCCCCTCGTGATGGCGTTACACGCTCGACACTTCACTCCGCAGGTTTTCCGAGGCACGATCTCTTCGGTACTCGTCTCACTCAGCGTCGTGTCGTTGGCGCTGTTTGCCGCCACTGGACACTTCACGACCGATGTTGCGTGGTCTCTCCTCGTGGCGGGCCCGGCCTTGGTGGTGGGTTTCTTTCTTGGTCACCGGATCCGCAGCCATATCGATCCCGCCCGATTCCGTGGGTTGGTCACGCTTTTGCTGGCCGTGACGGCATTAGTGACCATCGTCAGCGTCATCGCTGCCTAGCCCGCTCCCTTTCGTGAAACTCCGTCGGGTCCCGTGGCGCAGCGCCGATAGCCTCTCGGCCGTGGATGGATCTGTTGTTCGAGTCGGAGTCCTGGGTTGCGGGACGGTCGGGGCGTCGCTCATCGCGCTCGTCCACCGTCAGAACGCCACGATTCACGCCCGTACCGGGCTTTCACTCGAAATCTCCAGGATCGCTGTCCGTGACCTTTCCCTGAGTCGTCCAATCAATGTCGAAAACGCTGTGTTCACTTCCGATGCGATGGCGGTGGCCACTGACCCCTCCATCGACGTCATCGTCGAGGTGATGGGCGGAATTTCGCCTGCGCGTGAACTTCTCCTCGCCGCGCTTGGCGCAGGCAAGCCGGTCATTACCGCCAACAAGGCGCTTCTCGCTGCACATGGGTCAGAGCTGTTCGCTGCGGCCGAAGCGGCTGGAGTGGATTTACTCTTTGAAGCCGCAGTCGCTGGCGGCATCCCGTTCATTCGACCGCTGCGTGAGTCGTTACTTGCCGAGCCCGTTCTTCGCGTCATGGGCATCATGAACGGAACAACGAACTACATCCTCACTCGCATGAGCGAGGCGGGCGCCGACTATTCCGACGCTCTCGCCGAAGCGCAGTCTTTGGGTTACGCAGAAGCCGATCCCACTGCCGACGTCGAGGGCCACGACGCCGCCGCAAAGATCGCAATCGTCGCATCGATTGCCTTTGGTGCAGAAGTCACAGGCGCCGATGTCGAGTGCGAAGGAATTTCGAAGATCACCGCCGACGACATCGCTTTTGCGGCTCGTCATGGCTATTCGGTCAAACTTCTTGCGATCGCCGAGCGATTCTCGGGGCCAAACGGCGATGAACTTTCTGCGCGGGTCCACCCATGTCTTGTACCAAACGCGCATCCCCTTGCGGCGGTGCGCGACAGTTTCAATGCGGTATTCGTTCAAGGCGAGGCCGTGGGCGATCTCATGTTCTACGGACGCGGTGCTGGCGGCGATCCCACGGCGTCTGCGGTTCTGGGCGACTTGGTTGACGCAGCGGTGAATCTGCAGAGCGGCGCTCACGCATCGCTCGGGGCCTTTGCTCCAATGACAATTCGTCCAAGCAGTCAACTCGAAGCGGCGTGGTATCTCAGCCTTCGCGTTGACGACCGATCTGGTGTGCTCGCTGCGATCGCCGGAGTCTTTGGCGAACACGGTGTGTCGATTGACTCGATGGAACAACACTCTTTGTCCGGACCCGACGACGCGGCCAATGAAGCTCGTATTGATCTCATCATTCATCCGGCGTTACAAAGCGATGTCCGTTCCACCCTCGACGCACTTGGTGTGCTCGATTCAGTTCGAAGCATTGGTTCCACGATTCGTGTTCTCGTCGAGGCCGACCGCTAGTGGCTCCGATCACCTACGTCAGCACCCGTGGTGCAGCCCCTGAACTTGGTTTTGCCGATGTCCTGCTTGCTGGACTCGCAATCGATGGAGGTTTGTACGTTCCATCGCAATGGCCATCGCTCCCCGTTGCTGCATTCAAGCGTTTTGCATCGATGTCGTATTCCGAAATCGCTACCGAGGTGATGTGGCCGTTCGTCGAAGGTTCCATTGATCGAGACGCGTTTGCCGCCATCGTTGCCGACGCTTACGCAACGTTCTCAACCGAAGAAGTTGTTCCTCTTGTTGATCTCGGTGACAACATTTGGTTGGCCGAGCTGTTTCATGGGCCAACGCTCGCGTTTAAGGACATCGCCCTTCAGTTGGTTGGCCGTCTGTTTGATCACGAACTCACGCGCCGCGGCGAGAAGGTAACGATTGTCGGTGCGACTTCGGGCGACACCGGCGGCGCCGCAATTGAGGCGCTGCGTGATCGTCCTACCGCTGACGTCTTCATTCTTCATCCCGCTGGTCGAGTCTCCGATGTGCAGCGTCGTCAGATGACCACCGTTCTTTCGCCGAACGTGCACAACATCGCGGTAGAAGGCACGTTCGACGATTGTCAGGACATGGTTAAGGCGTTGTTCGCCGATGACCAGTTCCGCGAATCTCGCAATCTGTCAGCAGTGAACTCAATTAACTGGGCTCGCGTTATGGCCCAGATCGTCTATTACGTCACCTGCGCTGTGCGCCTTGGTGGCAGTGCTGGTCAACCCGTCGCGTTCTCAGTTCCAACGGGCAACTTCGGAAATGTGTTTGCCGGCTACGGCGCGCAACGTATGGGTACGCCCATTTCACAGTTCATCGTGGCGTCGAATCGCAATGACATCCTCACGCAATTCCTCACGACCGGAACAATGACAATCGGCGAGGTTCATCCCACGCTCAGTCCGAGTATGGATATCCAAGTTTCCTCAAATCTCGAACGGCTGTTGTTTGAAATTCATGGTCGCGATGGGGCAGCGATTTCTGAACTGATGGCTCGATTCCGCGCCGAGGGCACGGTGTCTGTCGAAGGCGATCGCCTCGAGTTACTCGCCGATCATTGGTCCGCTGCTCGCATTGACGATGCGAAAACCGCTGCGACCATCGCCGCGGAATTCGAGCGAAGCGGCATGTTGATCGATCCCCATACAGCGGTGGGATTAGCAGCAGCTCGTCAGGCTCGCGCCGATGCGTCGGTGCCAATGGTGGTCCTGGCCACCGCTCATCCGGCGAAGTTCCCCGATGCGGTCGAGGCGGCGTCAAACGTTCGCCCCCCACTGCCCGCGCACCTTGCCGATCTTTTCGATCGCCCCGAGCGATTCGAAGTTTGCCCCAACGATTTCGTCACGGTGCGGGGACGAATCGAAGCAATCCTCGATCAGTCCTGAGGCCGATCTGCCAGATGGCGAGATCTTCGGGCAGACTGTTGGTCCGATGAAATACGTGGTCTGTGTCCCCGACGGTTGTGCCGACGAGCCGCTTGCTGAGCTCGGCGGTCGCACGCCCCTCCAAGTAGCGAATACCCCCGTTCTCGACCGCATTGCCGCGCGCTCAACACTCGGACGCGCTGCGGTCATTCCGCCGGGACTCCCTCCTGGTTCCGACGTTGGCAACATGTCGATCTTTGGCTACGACCCGGCCGAGTATCACACTGGTCGAGCTCCGATCGAGGCAGCCGCACTCGGTTTGAAACTTCGTCCCGATCAGGTGGCCTATCGCTGCAATTTGTCAACGATTGGCGACGACGGAACCATGATCGACTTCGCTGGTGGACATCCATCCACTGAGCGTGCAGCCGCCGCAATCGAAGCAATGCACAAAGCGTTCGCCGATGAAGGTATTGAGTTTCATCGCGGCGTTCAATATCGCCACATCATGGTCGCCCCTGCCGATTGGGCCGAGGCCGAATGCGCTCCGCCGCACGACCTGACCGGTAAGCCGCTTGTGTGGCCGACCGGACCAGCAGCATCGAAGCTTCAGCGCGTGATGGATGCGTCGCGCGACATTCTCGCTGATTTCGACATCGACGCGAACACGGTGTGGCTGTGGGGTCAAGGTTTTCAACCCCAAATGCCATCGTTCGAAAGTACGTATGGAATTAAGGCCGGACTAGTTACCGCTGTTGACCTTGTTCGCGGTCTTGGCGTCCTTACCGATATCGAAGTTGTCGAACTTGAAACCGCCACCGGTTGGTACGACACCGATTATGAAGGCAAGCGCGATTGCGCCGTCGACGGACTCGATGATGGGCTCGACCTGTTCATCATCCACGTCGAAGCCACAGACGAAGCTGGACATGCTGGCAATGTCGAGGAAAAAGTTCGAGCGCTCGAGAACTGGGATTCACGAATCCTCGCTGGTCTCGTCGAATCTCTCGATGCGAGCGGTCCGTGGCGAATGTTGCTGCTGCCGGATCACGCGACACCTCTTGCACTCCGCACTCATACGCCCGATGCAGTTCCCTACCTGCTGTTCGACTCCACAGTCGATGGTCCTGGTGGCGAATACACCGAAGAGGGCGTTGCCGAGATGCCTGTCGTGCCAGGCCATGAACTCATAGGGCGATTGGTCGCTCGTTGACCTTCTTGGTTGTCCTCACCGGACGCCACTAACCTGACGACGTCGCTTGTGACCGCTTCGGCTGGTCCGGCGTCTCCCCGTCGTCCGACGGACCATTGCTTCGATCGAGGCGATGTCTCTCCCGTACCGCAGTGCAACGCTTTCCCAAGTTCTCCCTAATCTCACCCGGTCGATTGCGCCCGGGAGGAACGAGGTCCCCATGTCTGAGAAGGATCAACGCGCCACGCTTGAAGCGAAAGATCGCGACGAGCTCCTGACGATTGCATCGACCCTCGGCGGCAAGCCCGGCTCGCGCGCGAAGAAGGCCGAAGTGATCGATCTGATCCTCGGGCTCATCGCTGACTCCGAGCCTGCGCCACCAAAGCCGCGCCGGGGCCGTCCCCCGAAGGCTGCAGTTGTCGAAGAAGTGCCTGTCGACGAAGAGGATGAAGAGATCGAAGAGGTCGTTGCGATCGACGACGAGGCAGCAAGCGATGACGATGCTGATCACGCCGATGACGGTGATGTTGGTGACGAAACCTCGGGGGCGAGCGCGGACGATGGCGCATCCCGACCCTCGGGTGAAACCGACACCGATGGTGATGATGGCGAGGGCGGCAGCCGTCGTCGTCGGCGCCGCGGCCGTGATCGCGGTGGCGAACGCTTTGAGGCTCGTACCGACGAGCCGTGGTCGGGCGATCCTGTTGAGGTATCGGGTGTTCTTGATCTTCGCGACGAAGGCTACGGGTTCATTCGAGTAAGCGGCTATTTGCCCACTCGTGACGACGTGTACGTGTCGGTCAAACAAACCCGCCAGTTCTCGCTTCGTCGTGGCGACGTCATCGTCGGAACAAGTCGCCCTGCCGCTCGTAACGAAAAGAACCCGGCGTTGCTTCGCATTGACTCTGTCAATGGGGGAGCGCCCGATTCGGCTCGCGATCGTCGTCGATTCGACGACCTCACACCGTTGTTCCCCGACGAGCGCCTCACGCTTTCATCGCGTGATGAGCCGTACAACATGACGACTCGAATCATCGATCTTCTTGCTCCGATCGGAAAGGGCCAGCGCGGTCTCATCGTTGCGCCGCCGAAAGCGGGCAAGACCACGATCATGAAGCAGATCGCAAAGTCGATCTCCGAAAACAATCCTGACGTCCACCTGATGGTGCTCCTCGTTGATGAGCGTCCCGAAGAAGTCACCGACATGCGTCGTTCGGTGAACGGGGAAGTTGTTGCGTCGACGTTCGACCGCCCCGCCGAAGAACACACTTCGGTCGCGGAACTCGTTCTTGAACGTGCAAAGCGTTTGGTCGAGGAAGGCCGAGACGTCGTCATCATCCTCGACGGCATCACTCGTCTTGCCCGGGCGTACAACTTGGCCGCTCCTGCGACTGGTCGCGTGATGTCCGGCGGTATCGACACCGGAGCCCTCTACCCGCCGAAGAAGTTCTTCGGCGCTGCCCGGAATCTCGAAGAGGGTGGCTCGCTCACTATCATTGCCAGTGCGCTGGTCGAAACCGGATCAAAGATGGACGACGTCATTTTCGAAGAGTTCAAGGGCACCGGGAACATGGAACTGCGCCTCGACCGTCGTCTCGCCGAGCGTCGCTTGTACCCAGCCATCAATGTCGACGCTTCCTCGACCCGCCACGAAGAGCTGCTCTATGACGCCAAGCAACTCAAGCAGGTGCACAAGCTTCGCCGAGTCCTCGCAGGGCTGGCCGAGGGTGGAAGTGCTGGTCCGGGGCTTGAAATGCTCATTGACCGATTGGGCACCTTCCGCACCAACGACGAGTTCTTGGCCGAGGTGGCCAAGGGCTAACCCCCTGTCCTGGACCGGTTCGGGGCCGAGATTGCAGTTCTCGTCCCGGACCGCCACACTTGTGAGTCCCGAAATCTCTCTGGAGCACCGCCATGAAGGCCGACATCCATCCCGACTACGTCGAATCGACCGTGAAGTGTTCCTGTGGGAACACGTTCACCACGCGATCCACGAAGGCCGAGCTCACCTCGGAACTCTGCAACGAGTGCCATCCCTTCTATACGGGCAAGCAGAAGCTGGTCGATACCGGCGGCCGTATCGAGAAGTTCGAGAAGCGGTACGGCAAGCGCCGCAAATAGCGGCACCACCGAGCCACTGCGCGGTCAGGAGCCGACCGTGCCCCTAGATCCAGATCAACGAACTCGACTGCTCGCTGCAAAAGCGCGTGCACTCGTTGCCGACGCGTCCAATGCCGACGCATCCGAAATGCGTGTCACTCCATTCCCGGGCGGTGCTCTCGTGCGCGCTGCAACCGCAGCGTGGTGCTTGCTCGATGACGGCGCAATACGAAGTTTTGGCGCTGCGATGGTTCTCGCTGATCGTGAAGGCATCGCCACGTTGCATGTGATGGCCGAATCAGTAGAGACCTCAAGCATCGTTGCGCGCCGCGCCGAACAATTCCGAAACGCACCAACGGTGTGGCGAATTGAAGGGCGTTCTCTTGTTCCCGCCGCCCCTGCGCCAGTTCCCGTTCCGGTCGAACCATCGGCCGCCGCTCGCGAACTCATTGGGATGCTGACCGCTGCTGGCGTTGATGTGACTGTCGAACACGGTGAAATACGAGGCGAACTGCGCGGATTGGAAATTGCGCGCGTCGTGGAATCAACCGAAGGCACGCGTCTTGAGGTCGGCGTGGGCCGCCATGACCGTGAAGCATTCACGATGGTGCACGGAAACCTTCCGACGGCGAAAGCTCTTGAATCGGTTATTTCCAGTGTCGATGCCGTTCGACGAGCCGATGCAGAAGCCCATCCGCTTCGTCGCCTGGCTCCCGAGGGTTGGCTGCGTTGGCGCCTGCTGCAAGATCCACACCTTGTCGGCGCGCAAGAACTTTGGTCGGTCGAGCCGCCAACTCCGCGTGACAGTGTCAAGGACGTTGGCGCGTCCGTCGCTGTAGGTCGTGATCTCTCAGGTCAGCCCATCGTCGTGGTCTGTTCTGTTGGCATTGACCTTGATGTGGTGCCAACCGCCGCCGATGCTCGCGTCCTGAATGATCCAGATGCCCGCGTGGTGATCGTGGTTCCCGAACGTGATGATCACCCTGCCACTCGAAGGCTGGCGGAACGCCTCATCGGGCCTGCTGAAGTCATCGGACTGTCGGGCGAGTGGCGAGACCGCGAGACTGCATCATGAGCATGCTTGAACGCCTTCCCGATCTCGAACGCGAACACACCGAGATCGAAGGCTCGTTGGCTGATCCGGCGATGATCTCCGATCAGAAGCGGTATGCCGAACTCAATCGTCGGTATCGAGATCTTGGTGAGCTCGTCTCCCGATTGCGTGACCTTGATCAGGCGACCCAAGACCTCGCTGCAGCCCGAGAAATGTTCACCGACTCCGACGGTGACGATCGCGAGATGCTTCGCGACGAAATCGACACTGCAGAAGCTTCAATCGAGCGACTCGACGAAGAAATCAAAGTTCTGCTGCTTCCGAAGGACCCAAACAACGATCGCAATGTCATCGTCGAACTTCGAGGAGCCGAAGGTGGCGAAGAAGCCAATCTCTTCGCTCGTGATCTCTTCGAGATGTACCGGGGCTTCGCAACGAAGCAAAGTTGGAAGTTCGAGATCATGGATGCCCAGGCTTCAGATCTCGGTGGTTATTCGGACGTGACGTTCCGACTCGCAGGCGATGGCGTGTGGTCGAAAATGAAACACGAGGGCGGCGTACATCGCGTGCAACGAGTGCCGGTCACCGAAAGTCAGGGGCGAGTGCACACATCGTCAGCGACGGTCACGGTGCTTCCTGAAGCCGATGAAGTCGATGTCGTACTTGATCCCAATGAACTTCGCATTGATGTGTATCGCTCCTCTGGTCCTGGTGGGCAGTCAGTGAATACAACTGACTCCGCCGTTCGCATCACTCATATTCCGACGGGTGTCGTGGTTGCGATGCAGGACGAGAAGAGCCAGATCCAAAATCGCGAAAAGGCGATGCGGGTGCTTCGTAGCCGATTGCTGCAGGCCGAGCAGGAAAAGCAGGCAGCCGAAGCATCGGGCGCGCGCAAAGCGCAGACCGGTGGCGGCGGACGTTCCGAGAAGGTCCGTACCTACAACTTCAAAGAGAATCGACTCACCGATCACCGCATTGGACTGACGCTTTACAAACTCGACAAAGTGCTCGGCGGCGATCTCGATGAGGTGGTCGACGCCCTGGTTGCTGATGAACGGGCGACACAACTTGGCGAACGCGATATATGACCGAGCGCACTGTTACTTGGCGCGAAGTCGCCGCTGAAACCGAAGCGCGACTTTCCGTCATTGCTGATTCTCCGGCGAACGAAACGCGTTGGATCATTGAGCGCGCTGCCGGTTTCGACGGAGGGGAGTACGTCCTCGGTCTTGATGAAAATGTCACTGAGCGCGCGATGCATTTCCATGACCTCATGCTTGAGCGTCGGCTTGCTGGCGAACCGCTGCAGTACGTACTTGGACGCTGGGGTTTCCGAACGCTTGATTTGTTCGTTGATCGCCGGGTGCTCATCCCGCGTCCCGAAACGGAAATGGTTGCGGGTCTTGCAATCGATGAATTGAAGGCGATGCGTTTAACGGGAATTGATCGGCCGGTTGCCGTCGATCTTGGAACGGGTTCGGGCGCAATCGGACTGTCGATCGCTGTGGAAGTTGAACGAGCAGAGGTGTGGATCACGGATGCGTCCACCGACGCGCTTGTCGTCGCTCGTTCAAATCTCAGCGGTATCGGTCGCGCCGCCACCCGGGTGCAGGTGGCCGAAGGTTCCTGGTTTGAAGCGCTTCCTCGAGAGTTGCTCGGCGCAATCGACGTTGTGGCGAGCAATCCTCCGTACGTCGCATCTGACGACAACATCGAAGACATCGTTCGAGAGTGGGAACCACTGTCGGCGCTCTTCGCAGGGGATGACGGGCTCGACGACATTCGAATGATTCTTGAAGATGCACCAGCATGGCTTCGCCCCGGCGGAGTTCTGATTCTTGAAATGGATCCGGGTCAACTCGACACAGTCTCGGAACTTGCGCGCTCGTTTGGTTTCGTAGGAATCGAAACGCATACCGACCTTGCTGGTCGTGACCGAGCACTCGTCGTGCGACGCCCAAGCTGACATGGCCATTTTCTTGGCGCTGGTTTCCTCGGTTCTTTGGGGAACCTCGGACTTCTTTGGCGGTACGGCTTCAAAGAAGTCTCCTTCGGCGACAGTGTTGTTGTGGGCGAGCCTGATCGCACTTCCAGTCATTGCGGTCATCGCCATTGTCAGCGGGGATTTGGTTTTTGACTCGTCGGTTGTCGGTTGGGGTGTCGTCGCTGGTGTTTCCTGCTCGATCGGCATTGTGTTGCTGTACAAAGGACTCGCAACTGGACCAATGGGTGTGGTCGCGCCAATTTCCAGTACGTCGGTTCTTGTGCCCGTTGTCGCCGGCTTCTTACGGGGCGAGAGTCCGGGAGCAACTCAGACATTAGGAATTGCGATTGCAATAGCTGGGGTGATCTTGGCCGGTGGACCACACATTCGTGATTTCCGCTCGGGCGGGCACCGCCCCATTCTCTTGGCTCTTGGTGCAGCGTTAGGAATCGGCATTTCGTTGCTCGCCGTCGCGAACGGAAGCGAAACGAGTGCCTATTCGACACTCCTTGTCATGCGGGTGGTCTACCCGGTGATCCTTATTGGGGCCGTCCTTGCGACGCGGGCGCCACGAAGGCCGGCGACGTCCGTTCTGCCGATGATCGCTATCGCCGGTGTTGGCGATGTTGTTGCTGTAACGCTCTATGGCGTGGCAACCCAGGCGGGTTCTCTGCCGGTCGTTGCCGCACTGGCGTCAATGTTTCCGGTGATGACGCTTGTGCTGGCGCGCCAGGTGCATGGTGAGCATCTTGATCGTGAGCAGTGGATCGGCGCCGCAATGGCACTCATCGGTGTCGTAGTTGTCGTCACGACCTGAGACCGCAGGTCAGAAGTGCTCGCGGACCGCAGGTCAGAAGTGCTCGCGGACCGCAGGTCAGAAGTGCTCGCGGACCGCAGGTCAGAAGTGCCCGCGGACCGCAGGTCAGAAGTGCTCGCGGACCGCAGGTCAGAAGTGCCCGCGGACCGCAGGTCAGAAATGCCCGCGGACCGCAGGTCAGAAATGCCAGGGATAGCTCGACCAATCGGGGTCGCGCTTTTCAAGGAATGAATCGCGACCTTCTGCCGCTTCGTCGGTGCCGTAGGCGAGACGAGTCGCTTCGCCAGCGAAGATCTGTTGACCAACAAGTCCGTCGTCGATGAGGTTGAACGAATACTTCAACATGCGTTGTGCAGTTGGGCTCTTGCCATTGATCATCGCTGCCCACTCAAGCGCAACCTTTTCAAGATCGGCATGCGGAACAACTTCGTTGACCGCTCCCATGTGGAACATTTGCTCTGCGCTGTATTCACGGCCCAAGAAGAAAATCTCGCGTGCAAATTTCTGGCCGACCTGGCGGGCGAGATATGCCGAGCCGAAGCCACCATCGAAGCTGGCAACGTCGGCGTCGGTCTGTTTGAACTTCGCATGTTCGGCACTTGCAAGCGTGAGATCGCACACAACATGCAGACTGTGACCGCCGCCAGCAGCCCACCCAGGAACAACACAGATCACGACTTTTGGCATGAATCGAATCAGTCGCTGTACCTCAAGGATGTGGAGTCGACCGCTTCGCGCCGGATCAATCGTGTCGGCAGTTTCTCCGTCGGCGTATTTGTAGCCGTCCTTGCCGCGAATACGTTGATCGCCGCCGGAGCAGAAGGCCCAGCCGCCGTCTCGTGGTGATGGACCATTACCCGTGAGCAGTACGCAGCCGACATCGCTCGACATGCGCGCATGGTCAAGGGCTCGGTAGAGCTCGTCGACAGTTTGTGGTCGGAAGGCATTGCGGATCTCGGGACGATTGAACGCCACGCGAACCGTTCCCTGGTCGACCGCGCGGTGGTAGGTGATGTCTGTGAAGTCCTCAAATCCGGGGACGAGGCGCCATGCGGTGGGGTCAAAGAGTTCCGAGACCATGAATTCCTCCGGTCAGATGAAGCGGGTTGCGCCTACCATCGTCGCGGACGGGGGCACCCGTCCATGCCGAAAGGTGCGAATTGTGTTCGGAAAGCGAAAAAAAGCGGTGAACGGGGCCTCTCGGCTGAGAGGTTTGGCCTTCTTCGAGGGGTTTAGCGACGCCGAACTCGATCGAGTGGCCGAGTTAGCCGACGATGTTGAGATCGAGGCGGGGGAGCTTCTGATCGATCAAGGTCGAGTCGGCCAAGAGTGTTACGTCATCGAATCCGGCGAAGCGGAAGTCTTCGTTGGCGAGGATCATCTGGTCACGCTTGGGCCTGGCTCCATGGTTGGCGAGATGTCGCTTATCGATCGACGGCCACGAACAGCAACGGTTGTGGCCACGACCCCGATGGCGTTACTTGCGTTCGACACCAAGGCATTTCAAAAACTCTTGAGTGAAATGCCGAAAGCCGAAGAACGAGTCCACACGTTGCTTGCCGCTCGCCTGAAGGCCAATCTGAGCGACGGCTAGTTCGTCGATTGCGTTAGTCCAATGCGATCGTTCCGTTTGCGGAGCGTTGCGCGCGGGCTCCAACGAGTTCAGTCGTCATAGCGGCGTCCATGAAGTCTGCGTCGGTGGACATTCCCCAAGCGCGCTGACCCTCTGGTGTTCGGGTCGCAATAAGCGAGCGCATGGAAACGTCTTCGAACACGACAGTTGCGCTTTCGATGACGACATCGCCGGTCCAAGTGTCGTCACATTCCACTCGGGGCAACGCGTCGACTTCGGCTTGCGGGTTGGAATGTCGATATGCGCCAGCGGTTGGCGGTTCCGTTGAAGCGAGAAGTACCGCATGTTCGGTGGTGTAGCCACCGTTTGCGGTGCAAAGTCCCATGGAGCCAGCGTCGTTTCGCAACGTGTCGACCATTGTTGCGAGACCGTGAGTGACGTAATTGTTGTACGGCCCACCGGCAAAGGTCATTCCGCCGGTCACCGTGAGTGGTCGAGACGCGCCGATTCCGCCCCATCCAGCCCCGTTGACGTTGGTAGCAGGAATGAGGCCGAGTTCAATCGCACCGATCTGCACCGCAGATGGGAAACATGAATAGAGGTCGAAGTGCGTGATGTCGTCGGGACCGCGCTCGGCAAGCGCATACGCATCGCGACCAGCGGCGCGCAGTGCGGGCGAGGAGCACAAGTCGACGCGGTTGGAAACGTTCCAGTGATCGATGGCTTCTGCGCCTGCGTGAAGAAACACCCATCGATCACGAGGAACGCCCGCGCGTTCTGCAGCTGCAACCGAGGTGATGATCACCGCCGCGCCTTGGTCAACCTGGTTGTTTGAGCACAATCGCTTTGTGTACGGCCACGCGATCATTCTGTTTTCTGCAGACGGCGTCGTGATCTCGGAACTGGAAAGGGGAGTGCGGAGCCAAGCATTCGGGTTTGTCGATGCAACTTCAGAGAATGCAGACCACAACGAACCGATGCGTTCGATATGTCCATCGACACTCAGTCCAAGTCGGGCCCGTAGTGCAACCTCAAACAACGGGTACACATGCACAGGTAATTGAACGCCCCGGGCACTTTCCATTTCGTTGACGAGCGGACGAAGGTCGCCGATCGACTCGGGCGACTCGACTGAATCGGACTGGATCGACCATGCGGCCTCGAGACCGGCCTTGCGGAGCCGGGATCGGGTTCGCGTTGCTTCACCCCCGGTGATGACGATGACGTCGGCGGCGCCGGCCTGAATATCGGCAGCAGCTCGGGCAACCATCACCCCGGCGAGATTCCCGCCCACGACTGAGGTGGCGAGGCGACGAGGCGATGCGCCAATTCGTTCTGCGACTGCGAGCGCTGGATTGCGGTATCTCCACGACAGCTCGCTCACCGTCAGGACTTGATCGGCGCCAGTGAGAAGCCCCGTTCCGCCGCTATCGGTCTCGGCTCGGCGCAAGGCTTCGACCATGAGTTCGGCTGGTTCAAGCGGTTCGGTCGCAGCGTCGCGGATCATGATCTGTCCGGTGCCGACGATTATTGGAAGTCGGGGATCGAGTTCGAGAGCCATGTCAGGCAACGTACCTGCCGAGCGGGTCGTCGTCCGAAGGTGCGGCACTACGATCCATGAGACACCGCACGAGGAGACCTGCCATGCCCTGGCCCGCTGACAACGACGACACGCTTTTCGGACTCATCGATTCCGAAGTCGAACGCCAGAACACGACGCTGCAGCTCATCGCCTCGGAAAACTTCACCTCGCCCGCGGTGATGCGAGCCACGGGCTCAGCTCTCACGAACAAGTACTCCGAGGGTTACCCCGGTAAGCGCTATTACGGCGGCAACGAGATCGTCGACGAAATTGAAGACATTGCTCGTGACCGAGTGAAAGAACTTTTCGGCGCCGACCACGCCAATGTCCAGCCTCACTCAGGTGCAAACGCCAACCTTGGCGTGTATCTCGCGCTCCTTGAGCAAGGCGACACCGTTATGGGCCTCAGCCTCGATCACGGCGGCCATCTCACCCATGGTTCGCCCGTCAACATCTCTGGTCGCTTTTATAACTTCGTCGCTTACGGCGTCAACATGTCCGATGAACGAATCGACATGGATCAAATGCGCGAGACCGCTCTGCGCGAACGCCCGAAGATGATCATCGCTGGCGCTACCGCCTACCCGCGAATCATCGATCCTGCGCCCATTCGTGAGATCGCCGACGAAATTGGTGCGCTGCTTATGTTCGACGCTGCGCATATCGCTGGTCTCATCGCTGGCGGCGCGCATCCCAACCCGGTGCCGTACGCCGATGTCGTTACCTTCACAACGCACAAGACATTGCGTGGCCCGCGTGGTGGTTGCATTCTCAGTCGCGCTGAACACGCGGCGGCAATCGATAAGGCGATGTTCCCTGGTTTGCAGGGTGGTCCGCTTGAAAACGCAATCGCTGCAAAGGCAGTTGCGTTTCGCGAAGCAGCCGATCCTTCATTCAAGGGATACGCGCAACAGATCGTGAAGAACTCCGGTGCACTTGCTGAAGCACTCGCCAAAGAAGGATTCCGTTTGGTGTCAGGCGGCACCGATAACCATCTCTGCTTGGTTGATCTCCGTGGTTTCGACGCTGAACTCACAGGTAAAGAAGCCCAGGCAGTTCTTGATCTCGCTGGTATCACGTTGAACAAGAACACCATTCCCGACGACCCTCGCTCACCGTTTGTGACCAGTGGCGTGCGTATTGGTACCCCTGCGGTTACCACGCAGGGAATGACCGAACCCGAAATGGTGCAGATCGCTTCGTTGATCGCACGAGCGCTTCGCGGTCGTGCCGACGATGCAGCAATCGCTGCAGTGCGCGCTGACGTTGCTGCACTTTGCGCCAACTTCACCCCCTACAGCTAAGTCAGGGAGTCTTCGACACCGTGCCGAGCATTGGTTCATACGCAATCGTCTTAGTGGTTGTTGCCGCCACGACGTTTGCGACCTTGTTCGGCATTCGACGTTTCGCTTTTCGAATTGGTGCAGTTGTGCGTCCCGATGCACGTCATGTGCACGAACGCCCAACACCCACTCTCGGTGGCGTTGCAATGCTGCTCGGTGTACTTGCGGGAATGTTCACCGCTTGGTGCATGGGGTCATTCGATGCTGTGTTCGCCGGAAGTACTGAACCACTCGGGTTAGTGATCGCTGCAGTTGTGATTGCTGTTGTTGGAGTCATCGACGATCTGAAGGATGTTTCTGCGCCGGCAAAGATCGCAGGCATTGTTCTCGCGGCGAGCGTGCTGGTGATCTCAGGAATTTCGATTCTCGTCTTCCGTATTCCGTTCGCAGGCGTGTTTGTTTTGTCCACTGATTGGTCGTTCTTGATTTCGGTGGTGTGGGTCGTCGGTATGGCCAATGCGATCAACCTCATCGATGGCCTTGATGGTTTGGCTGGCGGCATTGTCGCCATTGGCGCAGCAACGTTCTTCCTTTATGCCCACGAACTTGGCAGCGAAGGACTCTTGGCCGCGGGCAACATCGGACCTCTCGTCGCCATCGTTGCCTTGGGCGCGTGCATTGGCTTTCTTCCCCACAACATTCACCCCGCCAAAATTTTCATGGGTGATGCGGGGGCACTGCTCCTCGGTTTGTTAATGGCCGCATCGACAATGGTCGTTGGCGGGCGCATTGATCGGCCCTATTCCGGTACCTCGTTCTTCTTCTTCGCCCCGCTCCTCATTCCGCTGGTGATCCTTGGGGTCCCAGTCATCGACACACTGTTCGCCATCATTCGGCGGGCCCGTTCGCGCAGCGGAATTTCCAACGCCGATAAGGGTCATCTCCACCATCGGCTTATGGCCCTCGGCCATGGACATCGGCGCAGTGTCTTCATCCTCTGGACATGGACTGCCTTGCTCAGCGGCTTCGTCCTCTGGCCGATTTACAGCGGAACAGGCGACGGAATCGTCCCCTTTGGCATCGCCGCCATCCTCTTGTCGCTCTTCACCATCCTGCATCCGGGGGTGCGAATTGAGCGTCGGCGCCTGGCCCGTGACGAAGCCCGCGATGCCCGCCGCAGCGCTGGGCTCGACCGATCCGGGCCTACCGGACCAATCGAGTTCGGCGTCTCAGCCCCGGTCACCGACGACGAGCCCGGAAAAGTTGCAGAAAACTAGCGGCGCGCCTACCTTGTGCGCAGTTTCACAAGGTCAGCAATACCGCTGGTTCGGTGTTGTCGATCGGTCCACAATTCCTCCGACACACCAAGGTGCGCGGTGAAGAATTCGCAACGGCGCGAACTCACACAGCAAATGGGACGATCCACGGGCGGCTACGAGCTCGCGTTTTCCCCGTTGCTTCTTGCGGCAATTGGCTACGGACTCGACCGCTTGATTGGAACTGTTCCAGTTCTCACGATCACCTTCGGCGTGCTCGGCCTCATCGGCGCCGTCACCAAGATCTATTTCTCCTATCGCGCCGACATGGAGCATCACGAAGCGAACGGTCCGTGGGCGCAACGATGACCGCTCCGACTCAATTCAATGATGACGCACCCGAGGCGATGATCGCTCGCGACATGGTGAAAAAGGCTGCAATTGTTGGGCCGATTCTCATCATTGCCTTTGGATTCATCTGGGGTGTCCACGGGGCCCTTTCCACCGCCTATGGTCTGTCAATCGTTGTGGCGAACTTCGTGCTCGCCGCCGCGATGCTGACCTGGGCCGGACGCATCTCTCCGGGATTCGTCATGGGCGCAGCGCTCTTTGGTTATCTGATTCGTTTGTCCTTAATTTTTATGGCTATCTGGCTTGTCCGGGAAGCCTCGTGGGTCGAGTTGGTACCCCTCGGTATCACCATCGTTGTGACTCACCTCGGTCTTTTGTTCTGGGAGATGAAGCGTGTCTCCCTTTCCATCGCTTACCCCGGGCTTAAGCCCACACCTGCTTCGAAGGAGTCGACCTCCAAGTGATCTTCGGACTCGAGTTTCCACCTATCGAGAACCTCGTCGAATGGCCGAACATATTCGGCCCGGCGGACTCTTGGTACGGGTTCAACAAAATCGCGCTCATCAACTTGGTTGCACTCGTCGGAACGACGGTGTTGTTCCTTGTCGCTGGCCGGAAAAAGACGCTTGAGCCAGCAACGAATGCGCCAAAGGGTTCGCGCAATCTCGTTGAAAGCGCCGTTGCGTTCATCCGCGACGGCATCATCATCGAGACCATCGGCCCAGCTGGCCTTCGCTATCTGCCCTTCTTGGCCTCGCTGTTCTTCTTCATCCTGATCACGAACATCTTCGAGGTCATCCCGTTCTTCCACATGCCCGGTAACGCTCGTATGGCCGGTCCGGCCGTGCTCGCGCTCCTCACCTGGGCGTATTTCATCGCCGTGGGCATCAAGCACCAAGGCCTGAAGTACTTCTGGAACTCCGTGGCCCCTCCCGGCGTGCCGAAGGCGCTCCTGCCGCTCGTGGTCCCGATCGAACTTCTCTCGACGTTCATCGTTCGCCCGTTCTCGCTGGCCGTTCGACTCTTCGCCAACATGCTGGCTGGTCACATTCTTCTTGTGACCTTCTCCGTGCTCTGCATCACCCTGTGGGGAGCCTCACTTCTTCTCGTCGTGTTGCCATTCTCCTTCGTCATGCTTGTAGGCCTTACCGGCTTCGAAATCATGGTGGCCTTCCTTCAGGCCTACATCTTCACCATTCTCGCTTCGGTGTACATCGGTAGCTCGATGCACGCGGAGCACTGATTCCAAATTCGCAATCGGAGCATCCGCTCCACCGCAACCATTGTCGTCACCGGGGCTCGCCGGGGGCGCAACACCCACAACAGGAGAGCAATCACCAATGAGCATCCTTGCGCAAGTCACAACCGCTGCGGAAGCAGTAGCACTTACCGCCGCCGATCAGAAGTCGATCTCGGCTGCTGGTTACGCCGGCCTTGCCTACGGTCTCGCGACCCTCGGCCCAGGCATCGGCATCGGTTACCTCGTAGGCCAGTCAGTTCAGGCCATGGCTCGTCAGCCAGAGGCCGCCGGCATGGTGCGTACCACCATGTTCCTCGGTATCGCATTCACCGAAGCCCTTGCCCTCATCGGCTTCGTTGTCTTCATTCTTCTCAAGTTCGTCTGATTCTCCTTTTGGGTGTTGCGCACCTGTCCCCGCTTCGGCGGGGCAGGTGACGCCCAAAAAGGATTCGCTGTACTGAAGCAGTTTCTTTTCTGTCCACGACGCACGCTCTAAGGAGTTCCACGTGCTCGCTTCGATTCTGGTGCTGGCCGCTGAAGCCTCTACCACTGCCGCCGAATTACTCGACCAAGCAGCTGGTGACGCAGAGGCAGTCAAGAATCCGATCCTTCCCACCATCAACGAGATGTTCTGGGCAGCGATCTTCTTCATCGCGCTCTGGACGCTGATGAAGTTCGTGCTGCTTCCGCGCATCACCAAGGTGATGGACGGAAGAACCGACAAAATTCGTGACGATCTCGCCGCTGCCGAGGCAGCCGAGACAGAACGCGCCGCCAAGCTTGAGCAGTACGAGGCCGGTCTGGCCGGTGCTCGCGCCGAGGCTGTCTCCATCCTCGAGGCCTCACGGGCCGAAGGCGATGCCGAACGTCGCACGCAGATCACCGCCGCCGAGGCCGAAGTTGCCGCTGCCCGTGCCGAAGCAGCCGCCGAAATCGCCGACGCCAAGTCCCGTGCCCGTAGCGAACTCACTGGCTCCATCACTGACATTGCTGTCGGTGCTGCCGAAGCCGTTATCCAAAAGCCGCTCGATCGTGCCGCCCAAAGCCGCATTGTCGAGGACTACGTCAACTCCTCCGGCAAGAACTGAGAGGGCTGAACAATGAATCTTCTTCTCGCCTCCAGCGCTGAAAACGGCATCATCATCCCAGGTGATACCAACGAGGTCATCTGGGGAACGATTTCGTTCACCATCGTCGTCCTGTTGTTTCTTTGGAAGGGTCTCGGCCCGGTCAAGGTGATGTGGCATGCCCGCATCGATCGCATCCGCAACGAGGTCACCTCTGCTGCCGACACTCGTGCAGCGGCCGAAGCCAAGTTGGCCGAAGTTGAATCCAACATCGCTAACGCCGCCGACGAACGTCAGCGCATCATTGCTGGTGCCCGTACCGACGCACAGACGGTGAAGGCACAGATCATCACTCGTGCCGGCACCGACGCTGGCGACCTCAAGGCCCGTGGTCTTGCCGATGCCCAATCAGCAAAGCTGCAAGCCACATCTGATCTTCAAGCTGAAATCGGAGTGCTTGCGCTAGGTGCGGCCGAAAAGGTCGTGGCCAACAGCCTCGATGCAGCAACGCAAAACGAACTCATCGATAGCTACATCAACAGCGTGGGGGCAAGCTCATGAGCGACCGTACCGACCTCTACGCCAGCGCATTTCTTTCGCTTGTCCGTGCCGAAGGCTCAGGCAACGAGGTACTCGACGAACTCTTCCGTGTGTCGCGCACCATCGAAGGCAACGACGAATTGCGCACCGTGCTTTCCGATCCGCATCTTCCCGCCGATCGCCGCACGCAGGTCGTTCAAGACCTGCTCGAAGGCAAAGCACACGCACTCACCATTTCGTTGGTGTCCACCACCATCACCAATGGCCGAGTTCGCGACCTGCCGATCATCGTCGACAGCATGCTTGCTCGTAACGCTGCAACCGGCGACAAGGTTGTTGCGCAGGTTCGTTCGGCGGTCGCATTGACCGACGAACAAAAGTCCCGTCTCGCCGCCGCTTTGGCGAAGAAGACTGGCAAGCAGATCGAGGTCGTGGTCGATGTCGACCCCAGCGTCCTCGGTGGCATCGTCACCCAGATCGGCGACACCGTCATCGACGGTTCTGTGCGTCAGCGTCTGTCCCAACTCCGTGAATCGTTCTGAGATCAGAGGATCCTGTAATGGCTGAACTCACCATCAACACCGGCGACATCACCGCCGCCCTCCAGAAGAACCTGGCGGGATTCAAACCCGAACTTGAGTCGACGCAGGTCGGCCGAGTGCTCGAGGTGGGCGACGGTATCGCTCGCGTGTCGGGCCTTCCCGATGTCGGCGTGAACGAACTCCTCGAGTTCGAAGGCGGCACGGTCGGACTCGCACTAAACCTCGACGAGGACTCCATCGGCGCCGTTATCGTCGGCGATGCCGAGCACGCTGCTGCGGTTGAAGAAGGATCACCAGTGCGTGCCACCGGTCGCATTCTTTCGATGCCAGTCGGCGACGCGCTTCTTGGTCGAGTCGTGAACGCACTCGGTGAACCCATCGATGGCAAGGGCCCACTCGTTGGCGCCGTGCAGCGCCGTATGGAAATTCAGGCTCCCGGCATTACCGGTCGTAAGCCCGTGCACGAACCGCTGCAGACTGGCATCAAGGCCATCGACGCCATGACCCCAATCGGGCGTGGACAGCGCGAACTCATCATCGGCGACCGCAAGACCGGCAAGACCACGGTGTGTATCGACACGATCCTGAATCAAAAGGGTCTTGGCGTGAAGTGCATCTACGTCGCCATCGGCCAGAAAGCTTCAACCGTTGCCCAGACCGTAAGCACGCTCACCGAATACGGCGCCATGGACTACACCGTCGTCGTTGTGGCTCCGGCCTCCGACCCGGCACCGTTCAAGTACCTCGCACCGTTTGCTGGTTGTGCAGTTGGCCAGCACTGGATGGACAACGGCGAACACAGCCTCATCGTGTACGACGATCTTTCCAAGCAGGCCGAGGCCTACCGTCAGATGTCGCTTCTTCTTCGTCGCCCACCAGGCCGCGAGGCGTACCCCGGCGATGTCTTCTATCTCCACAGCCGTCTGCTTGAGCGTGCCGCAAAGCTTTCCGACGCTCTCGGCGCTGGTTCACTCACCGCCCTTCCGGTTATTGAAACCAAGGCTGGCGACGTTTCGGCGTACATCCCCACCAACGTGATTTCGATCACCGACGGCCAGGTGTACCTGCAGGACGATCTCTTCAAGTCCGGTGTTCGTCCGGCTGTCGACGTGGGCATCTCGGTGTCTCGCGTTGGTGGCGACGCACAGATCAAGGCCATGAAGAAGGTTTCCGGTTCGCTCAAGCTCGACCTTGCGCAGTTCCGTGAACTCGAAGCGTTCGCAACCTTCGGTTCCGAACTCGACAAGATTTCGGCTGCACAGCTCGAGCGTGGTTACCGCCTCGTCGAACTGCTGAAGCAGAACCTCAACTCGCCGATGCCGGTTGAAGAACAGGTCGTCGTCATCTTCGCTGGTGCGAACGGTTACGCCGACTCGATTCCGGTGAGCGATGTCAAGCGTTACGAAGCCGATCTTCTCGACTTCATGCGCGGTCGTTACGGCTCGATTCTCGATGAGATTCGTTCGACTGGTGAACTTCCCGACGCTCTCAAGGGCGCTGTCGAAGCATTCACCGAGGAATTTGCAGCAACTGAAACCGCCTCTGCCGGATCCAACGAGGACTGAGTCATGGCTGGTGGTCAGGAGCGGATCCTTCGTCGACGCATTAAGAGCGTCGAGTCAACGAAGAAGATCACGCGCGCCATGGAGCTCATCGCGGCCACTCGTGTCGTGAAAGCCCAGGACCGCGCGTCCTCAGCGCGTCCCTACAGCGACGAGATCACTGCAGTGATCGTCGACCTGCTTCGTGCCGGTGCAGCCAAAGAACACCCGTTGCTTCGCGACAACCCCACTGCAAACACTGCAGCGTTTGTTGTCATCACGTCTGATCGTGGCATGTGTGGCGGCTACAACACCAACGTGTTGCGTCTCGCCGAACGCGCCATCGAGGCCGCTCGTGCCGAAGGTCGTGACTACTCAGTCATCGCCGTTGGCAAGAAGGCACTGAAGCACTTCCGCTTCCGTGGTCTCACTGTCGATGCTGAGTTCGAAGGCGTCACCGATCAGCCGGTCTACGACAATGCTCGCGACATCGCAGCAACGATTCGTCGTCGCTACGAAACTGGTCAGCTCGCATCGGTCGATCTCGCTTACACCCGTTTCCTCTCGGCTGGTACGCAGCAGGCAGTGCTTCGTCGCTTCCTTCCGCTCGAGGTTCCCGAGATCACCGAAGCCGATGGTCCGTCGGCCGATCTCGAATACGAACCGTCACCGACCGGCATTCTCAACGAGATCCTTCCGCGCTATCTCGAGTCACGTTTGTTCTCTGCACTTCTCGATGCATCAGCTTCGGAACACGCGTCACGTCAGCGAGCAATGAAGGCCGCAACCGAGAACGCTGAAGATCTGAAGACCACGCTCAGTCGCATCATGAACCGTGCTCGTCAGGACTCCATCACCACCGAGATCATGGAAATTGTTGGCGGCGCCGAAGCAATGTCGGCCGACAAGGGTTCGGCACACGAACTCATTCCTTCACATCTCGAACCCGAGCACGCTTTCCCCGTCCACCTTGACCGCACTGACCATTCTTCGTCGATTCACTAATCGACGAGCCAGTCCGAACCAACCGTTCGCCACACACAGGAGACCCATCCCACGATGACCGTCACCGAGAATCCCAACAACCTGAAAGACGGCCGAGTCGTCGCCATCGCCGGCCCTGTGGTCGACGTTGAGTTCCCGCGAGGGTCTCTTCCCGAGATCAACACGGCACTCGAGATGACACTCACCGTTGAAGGTGTCGACACCATTGTCGTGTCCGAGGTTGCTCAGCAGATCGGCGACAGCCGAGTTCGTGTTGTCACCATGAAGCCCACCGATGGTCTTCGTCGTGGCACGCCGGTGCGCAACACCGGTCGCGGCATCACCGTTCCCGTTGGCGAAGCAGTGCTTGGCCACGTGTTCAACGTCATCGGCGAGCCGCTCGATTCACCGCTTACCGACGCCAATGTCGAGCGTTGGGAAATCCACCGCGAACCGCCGGCGTTCGACACCCTCGAGCCCAAGGCGCTGGTCTTCCCGACCGGCATCAAGGTCATCGACCTTCTCACCCCGTACCTCTCAGGCGGCAAGATCGGCCTGTTCGGTGGTGCCGGTGTGGGCAAGACCGTTCTCATCCAGGAAATGATCAACCGTGTTGCTTCACAGCACGGTGGTGTGTCGGTGTTCGCCGGTGTGGGCGAGCGCACCCGTGAGGGAACCGACCTCTGGATCGAAATGCAGGAATCCGGCGTTATCAACAAGACCGCTCTGGTCTACGGCCAGATGGATGAGCCCCCGGGCGTTCGTCTCCGTGTTGCGCTTTCGGCTCTCACCATGGCCGAGTACTTCCGTGACGTGCAGAACCAGGACGTGTTGTTGTTCGTCGACAACATCTTCCGTTTCGTGCAGGCCGGTTCCGAGGTATCGACCCTTCTTGGTCGTATGCCATCTGCGGTGGGTTACCAGCCCACACTCGCCGACGAAATGGGCGAGCTGCAGGAACGAATCACCTCGACCCGTGGTCGTTCGATCACCTCGCTGCAGGCTGTGTACGTACCCGCCGACGATTACACCGACCCGGCGCCGTTCACCACCTTCACCCATCTCGATGCCACCACCGAGCTTTCACGTCAGATCGCTTCGCTCGGCATCTACCCGGCCGTGGATCCGCTCGCTTCGACCTCAACGATTCTTGCTCCCGAAATCGTTGGCCAGCGTCACTACGACGTTGCTCGTCGCGTGCAGGAAGTTCTGCAGCGCTACAAGGAACTCCAGGACATCATCGCCATTCTTGGTCTCGATGAACTTTCTGAAGAAGACCGCATCACCGTTGACCGTGCCCGAAAGGTGCAGCGATTCCTTTCGCAGCCGTTCTTCGTGGCCGAGGTCTTCACCGGTATGCCGGGCATCTTCGTTCCCGTCGAAGACACCGTGGAATCGTTCGAACAGCTCGTCAACGGCGACCTCGACGATCTTCCGGAACAGGCATTCCTCAACGTCGGCGATGCCGACAGCGCTCGTGCCAAGGCACGCGAACTCGAGGCCAACGCCTGATGCCTCTGGCCGTCGAACTCGTTTCTCCTGAGCGCACGCTGTTCTCGGGTGACGCCACCATGGTGCGTGCGCGCACCGTGGGTGGTGGCGATATCGCGTTCCTCGCTGGCCATGCTCCGTTCGTCGGTGCGCTGGCCGTCAGCACTGTCGAGATCACCCTGGTTGAAGGTGGCAGTGAAAAAGCTGCGGTGCATGGGGGCTTCATCGAGGTCAGCGATGACCACGTGAAGATCCTTTCCGATCTCGCCGAGATGGCGTCGATGATCGATGTTGAGCGTGCTCGCAAGGCACAGGAAAAGGCCCAGGCCGCCGCCCAGAACAACGACGACGACGAAGCAATGGCGGCGCTTGCCCGTGCCACGGCTCGGCTCACTACGGTCGAAGGCTTCCACTAAGCCATTTCGTCCGCGCACAATCTGAATCTTTGAATGGGGCGCCTTCGGGCGCCTCTTTCGCGTCTACTCAGAACGCAATCGTTATGGTGCGAATAGTTTTTATGTGACTTGAATACAAAATAAATCGCACTAGGGTTGCGAAATGGGTCGCGGAGGATTCGAAGGCAGCGGCATTCGCCGAATTATGGGAAGAGGGCGACTTCGGGCCGCATTAGCGGTGGTTCTTCTCGCAAGCCTCCTGGTAGCGGTCCCAGCAGTAGTGGCCCCCATCCCGCAAGCTGCCGCGCTGAATTCCCCAGGTTCGCTTGACCTCAGCTTTGGTGACAATCCGGGTTGGGTGATGAGGGCGATTGCTATCGCCCCGGACGGGAAAATTGGTGCCGCTGATGCGGCATATTTTTCGATCTATAGCGATACCGGAGTCCGAACCAATGTCGGTGGCGCGGCGGACGGAGTTGCAACCCAAATTGTTGGCTCGACGCCGTACTTCCTTGTGGGCGAATGGTCGCCGGCTCTCGTCCGGTACTCAACCGCTGGGGTAAAGGACACGACTTTTGCCACTGGCCAGACCGGAACTCACCGCGCAATCCTCGTGGTGGGCACGTCAACAGCCCAGCGGATCTTTGCTGGAGCAACAAATGACTTCAAGCGCTACACGGCCAACGGCGCGTTGGAAGCAACTGTCGGAATGGGCGGTCAGGTCAATGCCCTCGCACATCAGACAATTTCTGGAACCGACTATGTCCTTGTTGGTGGCGCCTTCGGTCTGAAGAGGTACACGACGGCCAGTGCACTCGACTCTTCATTCACGGTGACGCCAGGTGGAACGGTCAATGCCATCGCGATGCAGGCCGATGGAAAGATCCTCGTCGGCGGCACATTCGGCCTCAAGCGTTACCTTGCTGACGGAACCGTCGATTCATCGTTTCCGTCAATAACCACAGCGGTGACGTCTCTAGCTGTGCAATCGAACGGCAAAATTCTCGCCGGAACATCTTCAAACTTGAAGCGCTACGACACCGCAGGAGTCGCCGATTCCGCGTTCAACACTGCAGCCTCAGCGGATGGAGCATTTTCTGTGTCGACGATCGCGATTGACCCGGTTGGGCGAGCGGTCATTGGTGGCCCATCGAATATTTCACCAAAACGGTTTATCCGCCGGTACTTCCTTGAATACGCGGTTCCCGGTGTGCCCCCTGCGCCGACGGCAGTTCCTGGCGATGGACAGGCCACCGTCACTGTTGCGGCTGGCAGCGGCACAGCGCCGACCAGTTACACGGTCACCGCAGTCGGTACGTCTCCGGCGCAGACATGCACGGTCACCGGATCTTTCGGTTCATGTGTGATTTCTGGGCTTACAAACGGAACGGCCTACACGTTTACGGCTACTGCGACGAATACTGATCCTGCTGCGACGTCGGGGTCATCGCCAGCATCGAATGCGGTGACCCCGGTGGTGAACCCGATCTTCCTGGCGGCATCAGTAAACACCGCCGGAACATATGTGACGCTGACCTATAACAAGCCGCTTGCTGCAACCACAGCGCCAACCACTGCGTTCACGGTCAACTCAGGTGGTAGCGCGAATGCCGTGACTTCAGTTTCGGTGAGCGGATCAACGGTGATCCTTGGGCTGACCCGGACAGTTGGCATTGGTCAGGTCGTGACTGTTGCGTATGCGGCGCCAACGGCGGACGGGGCGACGACGAACTCGGCGATCCAGAACCTTGCCGGTGACGATGCATTTGCGCTGAGTACCACGACGATTCCAAACAACTCAGCCGCTGACGTCACTTTGCCGACCTATGTCTCCTCGGCCACAAACATCGGCGGAACAACAATCGCCCTGACCTATAGCGAGGCTCTTGCGGCGGCAACTGCGCCATCGAGTGCTTTCACGGTTCTTGTGGACGGAACGCCGGCAACCGTCGGATCTGTTTCTGTGAGTGGAGACAAAGTCACGCTCGGCGTGAGTCCTTCAATTCTCGCGGGCCAGGTCGTCTCTGTTGCGTACGCAGCACCAACGGCAAGCGCCTCAACCACGAACCCGGCCGTTCAGGATGTCTCAGGTCTCGACGCGTCGGCGTTGACTGCATCCTCGGTCACGAATAATTCGTTGAAGCTTGCATCTTGTCTTGCCGGGTACGGCCTTGGTGGAGTGGGCGGAACAACTCGGGCGACCGCGAGTGGCGGTGACGGCTGCGTGATCGTCGAATACGGATCGACCTCGGAGCAGTTCAGTTACATCGGTGAGCCGTATTCATGGACTGTGCCTGCAGGTATCTCGTCAGTGAAGTTCAAGGTCTACGGCGCCGGTGGCGGTGGCATCACTACGGGTGGTGATCTTGGCGCACTCACGGCCTATGACGGTGGTCGCGGCGGTTACGCCGAAGGCACCTACACCGTTACTCCCGGACAAACGTTCAAGATCGTTGTGGGCGATGGCGGTATCGGTAACAACAACGTAAAGCCTGACGTGACCTACACGATCAATCGGAAAGCGCTCTCCAACAACGAAGCGACGATTGACGTGTCCGGTTCAGGAACATTTGTTGTAGGGGCAACAGTTGTCGTTGCTGGGGTTGGCGCACCGTTTGATGGGACGCACACGATTACAAGGATCGCGGGATCCAATCGTTTCCATTTCGCGCTAACCGGTGCAGACTTGTCTTACCAAGTAGCGGTGGGAACGGCGACAGTGGAGTCGAAATGCGTCGGTTCAACATTGCCGGCAACCTACGGCGGCGGTGGCGCCTCTAGTAATCAAAATTGCGGGACGACTGGCAACGGGATCGACACGTTCGCATCCGGCGGCGGCGGCTCTTCTGTGTACACCTTTTCCTCAACGCCGAAGCCAGTGGTTTCCGCTGGCGGTGGTGGCGGCGCGGGTGCACAAGGTGCCGGTGGTGCTGGCGGCGGAAATGATGCATCGGCTCTCACCGGCGGGGCTGGAGCCAACGGCGGTGGGTCGGGAACCTCGGGCGGTAAGGGTGCCCTTCAGACGACTGCCGGAGGAAGCAGTGGTTCTGCAAGTCCCACGATTCCTGGAGCAGGTACGGGTGGTTCGGGAGGCAACCCGGTGACATCCGGTGCCTCGGCTGCCGATGCTGTTGGCGGTAACTCCACATACGGCGGCGGTGGTGGTGGCGGCGGTTACTTCGGTGGCGGCGCTGGCGGTACTGGCGGCGCTGGCGGTGGTGGTTCGAGCAAGGTTCACGCCATCGACCTCGTCGGCCCCAAATTGGCAACCGTGAATCCGGCGGTCCTTGGAACGAATGGACTCGACCTCACGTTGACGTTCGACGAGTCGCTGAGTTCCACAACCGCAGCGATTTCCAATTACAAGGTCACCGTCGATGGCAAGACCGTGACGGTTTCCAGTAGGACAGTTTCAGGAACGACGCTCAAGCTGACGCTAGCGACTCCCATCTCGAGCGATCAGACGCTCCTTGTCAGTTACACCGCGCCAAGTCCCCTTGATTCAGCGACGACCAACCTCGCGATTCAGGACACATCAGGCAACGATGCCGCCACGTTCACGAACCAGACAGTTCAGAACAATTCGTCGCTTGGCCCCGATAAGACGCCTCCGAACTTCTCGTCGATGACCATTTCTGGTTCGCAGGTGACGCTTACATTCGACGAGACACTGGCGACCTCGCCGGCGTTGAACAAGTCAGCGTTCACTGTCTTTGTGGATGAAGCGGCACGAACGCCAACGACGGCAGTGGTCAGCGGCTCAACTGTTGTCCTCACGTTCGATACGGCGATCCCCTCAACTGCCGTTGTTACGGCGGCATATGAAGCCCCCGCTGTGAACGCATCGACAGCAAACGTTGCTGTGCAGGACCTCAATGGCAACGATGCTTTGTCATTCGCCAGGACGTACTCGCCGAATTCCACTGATTGGGAATGGACAACTCCGTTCAATTCCGCAACAAACACGCCGGTCGGTGGCTGTGATGGTGCGGGAAGCATCAATCGAGCCAAGAAGAAATTGCTACCGAACGGGGTCAGTTACACGGTTGGAGTGACTGGAGATCATCTCTGCATCAATGACGTCACAGAATCGCTGAGTCAGCGCGGCGGTCAGGCGGGCGACTTCGTCGCAACAGGATTGGTCACCGAGCCCGGTCTGAAGTTGACGACGAGCAATGTGAATTGCCCAGCAAGTTCTATGTGTACGCCGCGCGGCACCATGACACTTTCGTTTGATGAACCCGTCACAAATCCTGTGTTGTCATTCGCTGGTTGGGGTGGCGGTTCGGGCAGTTCCACAGCGTGGAGCGAGATGTCGGTTGTTACCCCAGGGGTCACGGTCACGAAACTCAGTGGCACCAATATCGAAGTCGTCAACAACGGCACACATATTCAGCCGATTGTGAAGAACCCCTCGGTTAATTGCCAGACGAGCTCAGGTTATGGCGCAACGGCGCAAGCAGGATGCGGTTCGTTCCAAGTCAACGGAACCGTCACCTCGGTTTCTTTCGCCGTGATCCTCGGCACGGCTCGAGGTACTGGGTATCTCGACGCGTGGAATCTCACCGCGAGCATGTCGGAAGACTTTGGACTTGTTCCCACCACGTATGAATCCGCTGGTGTCGCGAGTCATGGTGTTGGCGGGTTGAAATTGGGTGCAGCTGTTGCTGCCGATCAGGCTTCAGCGCTCTACGCAACTACAAATGCAGACGCTGTTGCTCGATGGACCTCGTTGGCCGGTAACCCAAAGGCCGATGACGGTGTCGCTGCATTCGTGCAATCACCCGCGATCGCATTCGGAGCGCCGGGGACGACCTACAGCACGCAGGTTGCCCTGAGTGGAGTTACGAGCTCGGCGAATCTCTGCGGTTGGATCGACTTCAATCGCGATGAGGTGTTTTCATATAGCGAGAGAGCGTGTGCGACAGACCCTGTTGCAGGCGCAACATCCGCAACGCTCTCATGGGTAGTTCCAGCGGTTGTGAAGCCGGGTCTCACCTATGCGCGTGTTCGTCTGAGTTACGACACGCTGACCGTCTCCACAGGCAAGGTCGCATCAGGCGAAGTCGAGGATTACTCACTGACGATTCTCGCCACCGATGTCCCAATTTCGCTTGATGACACTTCAATCGGCGCAATGGGCGCCATGCAGGTGATCACTCCGCTGGCGAATGACCAGATTGATGGCTCCTATGACTGGACGCCGTCATCGGTGAAGCTGTGCACGCCCGATGAACTGCCGCCGGATTGTTCGGCCACAGTCCTCGAGGTCGATGGTGAAGGCACCTATCGGGTGCAGCCCGATGGAACTGTGCAGTTCACCCCATTGCCGGCATACACAGGCACCGCTCGACCTGTCACGTATCAGGTGTCTGATACGGCCCCCACTCCGCGAGTGCGTTCGGCCACGATTACGCCGACGGTGCTACCCGTTCCGACAGCTACTCCCGAGACAAAAACGTTGTTCCCAGGCGAATCCGTTGACTTCTCCGCAATCACCGGAGCCGGTGGACTGGCAACTGGCACCGGACTCGTTACAGCGGGCACGGGGGCAACCTGTCTCTACACGCCGAATACAACGACTTGTGATGCCGACAACTCTGTAACGATCGCGGGCGAAGGCACCTTCACGCTTGATCCCTCGACTGGTGTCGTTACCTATCTGGCGGACGAGGATGCGACTGATGGACCCAAGGCTTCGATCACCTATCGAGTGACTGACGCTGTTGGCCAGACTGCGACCTCAACACTTACGCCGGTCATTACCCCTGCTCCGCCAGCTGCGACTGCGGAAACGAAGTCGGTATTGCCCGGTGGGACGATCAGTTTCACGAACATCACCGGGACCTCTGGATTGGCGACTGGCACTGATCTGCAGACCAGTGGTGCTGGTGCGACGTGTTTGGTGGATGTTTCGATGACGCCGAATACGTGCGGGACTGGGTTTACGAACGCTGATGGTGTGTGGTCAATTGATCAGGCCACT
>JBIIVE010000025.1:0-24413 GCA_044339605.1 Acidimicrobiales bacterium | reverse complement strand
GTTGTGACCTTTGTTGCGAATAATCCGTTGTCGGCGGGCACGAAGACCTCAATTACGTATCGCGTAACGGACGTTGCTGGTCAAACAGCAACCTCGACGTTGACGCCGGTTGTTCCGCCGCCTCCAGTTGCGTTGAATGACACGCAGGAAACTGGCGCGTACGACACAAATCAGACGATTAGACCGTTAGTCAATGACGCGCCGGGTGCTGCATCGGCCCCCTTGGTTCTTTCGAGTCTGAAGTTCTGCCCGACGTCGGCAACGACACCATTTACCTCGACGAATTGTTCGCTTGTTCCCAGCCAAGGCAGCCCATTAGTGACTGCAGATGGCAAGTATTGGGTTGACCCCGCCACTGGTGTTGTCACGTTTGATCCCGATCCGGATTTCAGTGGCACGGTGACCCAGCCGCTTCAGTATGTGGTTGCTGATTCCTTGGGTCAGGAAACTACGGCGAAGATCACGTTGAGTGTGTCGAATCCGACTCCGCCGGTGGCGACTCCGGAAACGGAGTCGGTGCTGCCGGGTGGCACGATCAGTTTCACGACTATCACTGGTACGTCTGGTCTCGCGACCGGCACTGGTCTCGCTACTTCAGGTGCTGGTGCAACCTGTCTGTACACGCCAAACACGACGACCTGTGATGCGGACAACGTTGTGACTGTTGCTGGTCAGGGCACGTTCACTCTTGATCCGGCGACCGGCATTGTCACCTACGAGGCCGATCCCGGTGTCACTCAGGGAACGAAGACCTCCATCACCTATCGCGTCACTGACATCGTCGGTCAGACAGCGACGTCGACGTTGACGCCGATTGTTCCGCCGCCTCCGGTTGCGTTGAATGACACGCAGGATGCTGGTGCGTATGACACGAACCAAACCATCAGTCCGCTTACGAATGACTCACCGGGTGCGCCGAGTGCTCCGTTGGTTCTTTCGAGTCTGAGGTTCTGTCCGACGTCGGCGACGGCACCGTTCACATCAGCGAACTGTTCGCTTGTGCCCAGCCAGGGAAGCCCGTTGATTACGGCCGATGGTAAGTACTGGGTTGATCCCGCCACGGGTGTCGTGACGTTCGATCCGAATGTTGGTTTCACGGGCACGGTGAGGGAACCGGTCCACTATGTGGTTGCTGACAGTCTGGGTCAGGAGACCACGGCGAAGATCACGTTGAGTGTCTCGATGCCGACTCCACCGACGGCCACTCCAGAAACGGAGTCGGTCCTCCCTGGCGGAACAATCGACTTCACGACCATCACGGGTGGTTCTGGTCTTGCGACCGGAACTGGTTTGCAGACGAGTGGTGCTGGTGTGACGTGTTTGTACACACCGAACACGACGACCTGTGATGCAGACAATGTTGTGACTATCGCTGGCCAGGGCACGTTCACTCTTGATCCTGCAACTGGCGTTGTCACCTATGTCGCAGAACCGGGTGTCACCCAGGGTACGAAGACCTCAATCACCTATCGAGTCACAGACATTGCTGGTCAAACAGCAACCTCGACGTTGACGCCGGTTGTTCCACCGCCTCCGGTTGCGAACAATGACACACAGCCAGCTGGCGCGTATGACACGGACCAGACGATCAGCCCGCTTTCGAACGATTCTCCGGGTGCTGCCTCGGCTCCGTTGGTTCTCTCAAGTTTGAAGTTCTGTCCGACGTCAGCAACGACACCATTTACCTCGACGAATTGTTCGCTCGTCCCGTCGCAGGCCAATCCATTGGTAACTGCTGATGGTGAGTATTGGGTTGATCCCGCCACGGGTGTCGTGACGTTCGATCCGAATGTTGGTTTCACGGGCACGGTAAGGGAACCGGTTCACTATGTGGTTGCTGACAGTCTCGGTCAGGAGACCACGGCGAAGATCACGTTGAGTGTGTCGAATCCGACTCCGCCGGTGGCGACTCCGGAAACGGAGTCGGTGCTGCCTGGTGGGACAATTACCTTCACGAATATCACTGGTGGTTCTGGTCTCGCGACAGGAACGGGTCTTGTGACTTCGGGCGCTGGTGCGACGTGTTTGGTGGATGTTTCGATGACGCCGAATACGTGCGGGACTGGGTTTACGAACGCTGATGGTGTGTGGTCAATTGATCAGGCCACTGGTGTTGTGACCTTTGTTGCGAATAATCCGTTGTCGGCGGGCACGAAGACCTCAATTACGTATCGCGTAACGGACGTTGCTGGTCAAACAGCAACCTCGACGTTGACGCCGGTTGTTCCGCCGCCTCCGGTTGCGTTGAACGACACGAAGGCTGCTGGTGCGTATGACACGAACCAGACGATCAGTCCGTTAACGAACGACGCTGCGGGTGCGCCGAGCGCTCCGTTGGTAGTGAGCACCTTGAAGTTCTGCCCGACCTCGGCAACTGCTCCGTTTACCTCGACGAATTGTTCGCTGGTGCCGAGTCAGGGCAGTCCGTTGATCACGGCTGATGGCAAGTATTGGGTTGATCCCGCGACTGGTGTCGTGACGTTCGATCCGAATGTTGGTTTCACGGGTGCGGTGACGCAGCCGGTTCAGTATGTGGTTGCCGACAGTCTCGGTCAGCAGACCACGGCGAAGATCACGTTGAGTGTCTCGATGCCGACACCGCCAGCCGCAACGCCGCAGACCAAGTCAGTTCTGCCTGGCGGCACAATCAGCTTCACGAACATCACTGGTGGTTCAGGTCTGGCGACCGGAACTGATTTGCAGACGAGCGGTGCTGGTGTGACGTGTTTGTACATGCCAAACACAACAACCTGTGATGCAGACAATGTTGTGACTATTGCGGGTCAGGGTGCGTTCACGCTCGATCCGGCGACTGGTGTTGTTACCTATGTTGCGGATCCGGGTATCACCCAGGGTACGAAGACCTCAATCACCTATCGAGTCACAGACATTGCTGGTCAAACAGCAACCTCGACGTTGACACCGGTTATCCCGCCGCCGCCTGTCGCTGTCGATGACACGCGTCCGACCGGTGCGTACGACACGAACCAGACAATCAGTCCGCTTACGAATGACTCACCGGGTGCGGTATCAGCACCGTTGGTGTTGTCGTCTCTGAAGTTCTGCCCGGCCTCAGCAACCGCTCCGTTCACGTCGACGAACTGTTCACTCGTTCCGTCGCAGGGAAGTCCGTTGGTGACTGCTGATGGCAAGTACTGGGTTGATCCCGCTACTGGTGTTGTCACGTTTGATCCCGATCCGGATTTCAGTGGCACGGTGACTCAGCCAGTCCAGTATGTGGTTGCCGACAGTCTCGGTCAGCAGGCAACGGCAAAAATTACGTTGAGTGTGTCGAATCCGCCTGCGCCTGTTGCGACTCCGCAGATGAAGTCGGTGCTCCCTGGTGGCACGATCAGCTTCACGAATATCACTGGTGGCTCTGGTCTCGCGACCGGCACTGGTCTCGCTACTTCAGGTGCTGGTGCAACCTGTCTGTACACGCCAAACACGACGACCTGTGATGCGGACAATGTTGTGACTATTGCTGGTCAGGGCACGTTCACTCTTGATCCGACGACTGGCGTTGTCACCTATGTGGCCGATCCGGGTGTCACGCCGGGGACGAAGACCTCAATCACTTATCGCGTGACAGACATCGTCGGTCAGACAGCGACGTCGACGTTGACGCCGATTGTTCCGCCGCCTCCGGTTGCGGTGAATGACACGAATGTTGACGATTACGACACCAACCAATCAATTACGCCGATGGCGAACGATCGCGCCGGTGATGGATCGGCACCATTGGTTCTGAGCACTCTGAAGTTCTGTCCGACGTCGGCAACCGCTCCGTTTACCTCGACGAATTGTTCGCTGGTGCCGAGTCAGGGCAGCCCGTTGGTGACTGCTGACGGCAAATACTGGGTTGATCCCGCCACAGGTGTTGTCACATTTGATCCCGATGCAGGATTCATCGGTGTGGTGACCGTGCCGATTCACTACGTGGTCGCCGATGTCTTCGCTCGAGTCGTGAGCGCAACGATTACGCCGGAGGTGCTGCCGCCTGCACCGCCGACAGCAAACCCGACCGAGACGTTTGGCGTCCGAAGCGAGGTTCAGAACTCGGACTTGCTGGACAACGATTTCCCGGGCCACTCGAGCATTCCTCTTGCGCTTTCGACTATTCGTCTTTGCGACGATGGCGAGTTAGCGCCAGGTTGTTCGGCATTCCGTGTGACGGTTCTTGACGTCGGGGAATACGTCCTCGATCCGGCAACCGGTGTGGTTTCGTTCACCCCGGAATCCGACTTCATCGGTACTGCTGACTCTCTTCCTTACATGGTTGCCGATGAAATGGGTCGAGTTGTCTCGTCGACGTACACGCCGACTGTGGTTGACCCGCCAGTTCTCGCTGATGACTCTGGCCAGTCGGAACAGGGTGTTGCGCAGCGCATCTCGATCTTTGGCAATGACTCACCTGCAAATGCCGGAGTTCCGTTCGACCTTGCCACGCTGCGGCTTTGCCGACCGTCCGATACTCCGCCGGCCTGTACGCAGACCTCGGTAGCAATCGCTGGTGAAGGTACCTATTCGATCAACGGCGATGGAACAGTGACGTTCACCCCGGAGCCGGAGTTCATCGGTGTTGCAACGCCGATCGCCTATGTCGTTGAGGACGTTCTTGGCCAGGTTGTCTGGGCAACGATCCATCCAACAGTCACGCCGCGGCCTGAGGTCATCACGATCGCCGGTCAGAAACTCCCAATGACGGGTTCTGATCTGTTGGCCTTCGTGGGCTGGGCAGTCCTGCTGTTCAGTGCCGGTTTCGCCTTGGAAATGCTTCGCCGTCGGCGACTGAATTAAGTAGGTACTCGACCGAAGACCCAGAGTGGTTAGGGACTTCTCATCGGGGTTATGCGAGCCTGACTATTAGTCGCCTATGACGATGTTCTCGATACCAATTGCGGGCTCGGGATAGGCCATATTGAGCGACTCAAGCTTGTCGATGAGGAGTTGTGAGATCACAAGGTTTCGATACCACTTGCGATCAGACGGAATGACATACCACGGGGCGCTCTTCGTGGAGGTTTCTGAGAGAGCCTTTTCGTAAGCGTTGGTATAGGCATCCCAGTGCGCTCGTTCGGCAACGTCGCCGTGTTCGAACTTCCAGTGCTTCGCTGGGTTATCGAGTCGTTCCTGCAACCGCGCTCGTTGTTCATCTTTTGAGATGTGAAGAAAGAGCTTCACAATGGTCGTGCCCTCGTCGGCCAGCATCTGTTCGAAGCCACGAATGTGTTCATAGCGACGTTCCCAAATGTTCTTTGGAACGAGTTCATTCACGCGTACAACGAGAACATCTTCGTAGTGGCTGCGATTGAAGATCACAATGCGTCCATTGCGGGGCGTGTGTTCGTGCACGCGCCATAGGTAATCGTGCGCTAGTTCAACATCGTTTGGGCGCTTGAAATCTTTGACTTTTACGCCGACAGGGTTGATGGTGCGGAAGACATGCTTGATGGTCCCGTCTTTGCCGGAGGTGTCCATTCCTTGCAAGATGATGAGCATCTTGTGTTTGGACTCGGCATACAACATCCCCTGCAACTCGGCGAGTCGTTCGTTGAGTGCAGGGAGGAGCGCTGCGCCCTGTTCTTTGTCGCCATCAAACCCATCAGTGGCACTCGTTGACCATTTCCTGAGGGAAACTTTGGCGCCAGGTTTGACCCGATACTCGTTGGGCTCAATCCGATTGGGACTCATGACTTGTCCTTCCGGCTGCCAAGTCGGCGGCCAACCATCATGCCCAGCGATCGGGCGGCATCATCGAGTGTGGGTTTCGGCTCGCTCGATTGCGGTTCATTCGCAGCCGGATGTTCCTGCTCAGTGGAAACCGGAGCGGTCTTTGAACGTCCGGTCACCTTGGCGATTCCGCTCCCGACGACTTTGCCCGCTTTGCGTCCTTGGTCCTCGAATCGATCACCCCGAGCAGTGTCGGCCTCTTTCACCCCGCGGTCGATGCCACGTGCGGTGTTGAGCCCGAGAGAAAGTAGGACGAAGCCGATCCAGATGCTGATGGCGAACAGCGCGATGGTCCAGGCCCAGCCGTTGTCGGTCCGCGGGGTGCTGAGCAGCATGAACAGCACGACCACGACCAAGACGCCAATGAGTAGCGAAAGTCCGACGGCGATCCAGAACATGACATCGCGCCAGAAGGGTGGTCCGTAGGCGCGCAAGGTGCTCGAGCGCTTTGTGCGGGAACGCGACGAGGGGGCCACGGAAGAACCGTAGCCCCCTCGATCGGAGTGTTGAGGTTGTGGCTGGCTCAGACGAGATCGAGGTGCAGCATCTTGATGGCGTTGCCACGAACAATCTTGTAGAGCGTCTCGTCGTCGAGGTCGACGGCCATCTCGCGAACAAACTGTTCGGTGTGGGGCCAGGTCGAGTCCGAGTGGGGGTAATCGGTTTCGAACGTGACGTTGTCGACACCGATGTCGTCAAGATTCTTCAGACCGAAGTTGTCACGGAAGAAGCAGGCGTAGACCTGACGACGGAAGTAGAACTCCGGCGGTTCGCTGACGATTGCGGGGTCGAATGCCCAGCCGCGGAATTCCGACCACACGTTCTGGGCCCGTTCAAGGAAGTACGGGATCCAGCCCATCTGCGCTTCGGAGTACGCCAATGTGATGTCCGGGAAGCGGGGGAGGATGCCAGAGAAGATCCAGTCAGCCAATGACGACATGCCTTGGTTGAAGCTCAACGTGGCCTGAACTGCGGCGGGTGCGTCAGGCGAGGTTGCCGGCATGCGTGAGGAGGAACCGATGTGCATATTGATCACGGTTTGGGTGTCGTTGCATGCCTGGAAGAAGGGGTCCCATTCGCCGGAGTGAATGGTGGGCAGGCCGAGGAAGTGCGGAACCTCGGAGAAGCACACCGCGTGGACGCCGCGGGCGGCGTTGCGGTAGATCTCGTCAGCGGCGAGCTGGGGATCCCACATCGGAACGATGATGAGCGGAATGAGACGGCCCTTGCCAGCGCCGCCACACCATTCTTCAACCATGAAATCGTTGTAGGCCTGCACGCAGAGAAGTGCGAGTTCTTTGTCCTTGGCCTCAGCGAAGGTCTGTCCGCAGAAACGAGGGAATGTGGGGAAGCACAGCGATGCTTCAGTGTGGTTTGCGTCCATGTCGGCAAGACGTGCTGTTTGATCCCAGCATCCCTTGCGCATTTCTTCATACGTGACCGGAAGCATTGTGCGCTCCTCGGCATCGAATCCAACGGCGGTGATGATGCGACGCATTGGGACTTTGAGGTCTTCGTAGCACCAGAAGTCGGCAAACTTTCCGCCGGGGCTGTTGTTGCCAACGATGTCGAACGAATAATTCATGCCGTCGAACTTGAGGTTGTCGACGCGCAAGCGCTCGAGGCGAGGACCAACGTCGAGGTACTTCTTGGGAAGGCGACTCGTCCAGACATCGGCCGGTTCGATGATGTGATCGTCGACAGAAACGATCTTCGGGATGACGCGCTTGGTGTCGGCCGAAGCGGGATTGGGAGCGGTGATGGTCATGGCTCTCCTCGAGGGCGCAGGTATCGGGGCTAGTCCCCGTGCCGAGGACTTTAGGACAAAACCTGACGACCCGTCAGGTTCTGCTCCCAATCAATCGCGTGACGTTCGTCGCTGAGGACGCTCAACCTGACCAATCACTGATGGAGGGCCTACGATCGCACCTCCGGAGCGGTTGTTCCCCCCAAACGGAGTCCCCATGGATCTGAACTTCACACCGGCCGAAGAGGCCTTCCGGGCCGAGGCCCGGGCTTGGCTCGAGGCCAACGTCCCCGTCGGTTTGCCTTCGGGTGATACCGCCGAAGGCTTCGCCCTTCATGTCGAGTGGGAAAAGAAACTGTTCGACGCCCGCTGGTCTGTGGTCTCGTGGCCCGAGGAATACGGCGGCCGCGGTGCATCGCTGTGGGAGTGGCTCATCTTCGAAGAGGAGTACTACCGAGCTGGTGGTCCGCAGCGCGTGACACAGAACGGCATCTTCCTCCTCGCCCCGACCTTCTTCGAATTCGGAACGCCAGAACAGAAGGAACGCTTTCTTCCCGCAATGGCTGCTGCCGACGACTTGTGGTGTCAGGGATGGTCTGAACCAGACGCTGGTTCCGATCTTGCTGGCATCAAGAGCCGTGCTACTCGCGACGACGAGCGCGGCGGCTGGGTCATTAACGGACAAAAGACGTGGACAACACGCGGTGCGTTCTGCAATTGGGTGTTTGGTTTGTTCCGAACCGATCCCGATGCTGCGCGTCATAGCGGTATGACATATCTCCTCGTTCCGCTCGATGCACCTGGCGTGACTGTGCGCGGCGTTGAGCGTCTTGATGGCGATGAAGGTTTCGCTGAAGTGTTCTTCGACGACGTCTTCGTTTCCGATGACCTGGTATTGGGTGGCGTCAACGAAGGTTGGGGCGTCGCCATGGCAACCGCATCTTCTGAGCGCGGTCTTACGTTGCGTTCACCAGGCCGTTTCTGCGCTGCCGCCGATCGTCTTGTCGATCTCTGGAAGCGTCAGGCCGCTACTGGTGAGCATGCTGAACGCGTTGCGTCAATGCGTGATGATGTTGCTCAGTCATGGATGGAAGCCGAGGCCTATCGCCTTGCAACGCTTGCCGATGTGACTGGTCTCGTGAAGGGCGTCTCGCAAGGTGCGCGTTCAAGTCTCACCAAGATCTATTGGTCCGAACTCGATGTGAACCTCAACGAAACCGCGCTTCGATTGCTTGGTCCTGCCGCCGAGCTCATCGAAAACTCACCCGATGCAGTCGACGGGGGAGCGTGGATGAAGGGATTCGAGTTCGCACTAAGTGGCCCGATCTATGCGGGCACAAATGAAATTCAACGCAACGTCGTCGCCGAGCGTGTGCTCGGTCTGCCCCGGAAGTAGGCCGAGATGCAATTCGCTTTCACCGAAGACCAACTGCTGTTTCGCGACACCGTCGCTGAATTCTTTGCCAATGAATGCCCGCCGGAAAAGGTGCGCTGGTCATGGGACGACACCGTCGGTCGCGACGCATCAACCTGGGCAGCTCTCGCCGAAATGGGCGTGATTGGCCTCACTGTTCCCGAAGCCTTTGGCGGCATGGGGATGAACGAGATCGATCTCCTTCCGATCCTGACCGAAGCAGGTCGATACGCATACCCAGCTCCGCTCGTCGAGACGGCTGCTGTTGTTGCGCCGCTTCTTGCTGAAGCAGCGCCCGCAGCAATTGCTGAAAAGTGGTTGCCCGGTATTGCCGATGGTTCGGTAATCGCCACCGTTCAACTCGATGGTCAGCCCTTCGTCAACGACATGCATATTGCCAACCTTTTGGTTGCGCAGCGTGACGATCGTTTGTTTGCGGTTCCCGCCGACAAGGTTCGTTCAACCCAGCAGGTATCGGTCGACGGCGCTCGTCGATTGTTCGCAGTCGAATGGGACGAAGCCGATGCTGAGCTCATTGCCTCGGGCGAAGCCGCGCTGCAAGCAGCGAACCGAGCGTTCGATCGTGGCGCTGCCGCCACCGCGGCGTTGCTCATCGGATTGTCCGAACAGATGATCGCCATGACCGTTGCCTATGTGGTTGAGCGCAAGCAGTTCGGCGTGCCGATCGGGAGCTTCCAAGCCGTGAAGCATCACCTGGCCGATGCAGAACTCAAGGTGTCGTTTGCCCGTCCCGCGGTTTGGGCCGCGGCCTACGGTCTGGCCACTAGCTCGACCGATGTCGATCGCGAAGTCTCGATGGCGAAGTGTTTCGCTTCCGATGCCGCCGAGGTTGTTGCTCGTAAGGCGCTGCAAACGCATGGCGCTATCGGGTACACCACTGAACATGATCTGCACTTCTGGCTGAAGCGTTCTTGGGCGCTCGCATCAAGTTGGGGCGATGCGCTTTGGCACCGTCGCCGCGTCGCTCACCTGTTGCTCGACAACTAAGCCCGTGCCCACATCTGAATCTGTCGCGTCGCTTGTCTCGCGTTGTTTGCGTGCCGTAGGAGCAACGCGCGCATTCGCTGCGCCCGGTCACGGACTCGAAGCACTCGAAGGCCTTGCGCTCATTCCCGTCGCGTCAGAAGCTGCGGCAATTGTGCTGGCCGATGCTGACGGACGTCTGTCTGTCGCACCAGATGCGCGTCCGGGCGTCGCGCTTCTTCCCGGCCGTCGTGTGCGTTTGTCCTCGCAACCGGGCGAAGAAACACAAGCGCTTTCCATCGCTGTCGAAGATCTTCCCGCTGCAATTGCCGGTTGGTCGCTTGGCCGCGTATTTGGCGCGATCGAGATCGAACTGCCGGGTGACCTGCTGGTCGAGGCTCCCGAAGGCGCCCAACCACTTGTGTTGCAACGAAGCGATCAACTCCTTCGCCTTTCAAACGGACTCGCTGACTTCCGCACGATGATTGTGGTTGGCCCAGGCGTGATTCGTGAAGGAGCAGCTGGCGATGTAACTGATTTCGTCACGCGCACTGGTGCCGGAGTGATGACCACGATGGGTGCGGTCGGAGTCGTGCCGTTCGATCATCCGTCGTGGTGCGGCGTTGTCGGCGTTCAAGTCGATGACCCCGCGCTTGGTGGACTTGATGCGTGTGAACTCGTAATCGCCGTCGGCGTTGACGACGATGAACTTGGCGAGTCGCTTCCGATGAATGCGCAGCTCCTCGAAGTCGAACCTTGGCATCTGCCCTTTCTCGCCACCGACTGGCCGACGCCCGATGCACCGGCCTCTCGTTCCTCACTGGTCGAAGCGTGCTCCGCTGTGCTCGGCGATCATCGTGAGGCGACAACCTCGCCGTTGCACCCCGTTCGTGCAGTGCTTGATGTCTTCGATGCGATCGATGGCGATGTGCAGGTCTACGCCGACGCCGGACCCGTTGGGATTTGGTTCGCTCGCGGAGTCGTTCCCATTCCCATGTGGCGCGTCGTTGTTCCTGCACGAGCCTCAGATGGATTCGCCATTGCTGCAGCAATCGTGTCGGCCCTCGACGGCAATCGTTCAGTGGCCATCACGATGCCGGGTGGATTGATCGAAGACGAACTGCTCGATCTTGCTGCATTGCTCAACCTCGGCATTGTGGTTGAGCAATGGGGAGATGACGTCAACAGTGGCGATCCTTCGCAACACCGAGCGAACCTTGTTGCGGCAATGAGCGACTCGGGCCTGAGCGTCACCGGTGTTGCGGTCGACCTTGGCGCTGCCGCTGAACTCGTTGATCTTGCCGGCCCTGTTGTGGCCTGGCCGACGTTCAGCTAATCGCCTCACTCGAACGCAAAACGAAACCGGGGGCCGACCGTGTGGTCGACCCCCGGGTACTGCACAACGTTGGTGGAGCGATTAGCCGCCGATCGGAAGATCAATGCCACCGGGGAGCGAGATGGTCTTGCACTCGCAGAATGCTTCGATGCCTTCGGGGCCAAGCTCGCGGCCAACGCCAGAGCTCTTGAATCCACCGAATGGGCCGTTGAAGTCCATGCCCTGAGCAGTGTTCACGCCGAAGGTGCCGGTGCGAACCTTGCGAGCAACGTTGATGCCCTTTTCGATGTCTGCGGTGTAGCAGGCGCCGGCAAGGCCGTAATCGTTGTCGTTTGCAATGGCGATGGCATCTTCGAGTGTGTCGTACTTAATGAGCGACAGCACTGGGCCGAAGATTTCTTCACGGGCGATGGTCATGTCATTGGTGACATCGGCGAACAGCGTGGGGGACACGAAGTGACCCTTTGCTTCGTCGGGACGTCCGCCACCGACAACAACGGTTGCGCCTTCGGCCTTGCCCTTGGCGATGTAACCCTCGACGCGTTCGCGCTGACGCTCGGCGATGAGTGGTCCACACATGTTCTCGGGAATGGCGGGGTCGCCGGCAACCTGTGCGCTCACTGCAGCAGCAAGCGCATCGCGGATCTCGTCGTACTTGCTCGCTGGAGCAAGTACGCGAGTGAGTGCAACGCAAGCCTGACCGTTGTTCATGAGGCCACCCTGAATGATGTGGCCGACTGCTTCTTCGATGTTGGCGTCGTCGCAAATGATTGCGGCGGACTTGCCACCAAGTTCGAGGGTGCAGCGCTTGAGCTGTTCGCCACAGATAGCGCCGATCTTGCGACCAGCAGCGGTTGAACCAGTGAAGCTGACCTTGTCGACGTCAGGATGACGGACGAGGTATTCGCCAACCTCGCGGTCAGCCGGAACGATGTTGATGACGCCAGCAGGAACGCCAGCTTCGATGAGCACCTCGGCGAAGAGGTTGGCATCGAGAGGAGTTTCCGGAGCGGGCTTCAACACGATGGTGGAACCCGAAGCAAGTGTCGGGCCAACCTTGAGCGTGGTGATGAACAGCGGCACGTTCCACGGAATGATGCCGGCACAAACGCCAACTGGTTCGCGGCGAACGATGATCTGTCCACCGAGTGCACCGTCACGACGCTCTTCGAATGGGAAGTTAAGCGTGTGCTGAGCAAAGGAGTTGAGCACCATGGTTGCGGACAGAACCTGACCGAACATGGAGAAGTAGTACGGAGCACCAACTTCGCTCACGATGAGGTTGGTGAACTCTTCCTGACGAGCGGTAAGGAGCTCGGCAACCTTCGCGAGAAGAGCGGAACGCTCTTGCGGCGTGTAGTCAGCCCACGGGCCAGTAAGAGCAGCCTTGGCGGCAGCAACGGCGCGGTCCATGTCGGCATTGGTTGCAACAGGAACGGAACCAATGACCTCTTCGGTCGTTGGTGAGAGCACCTTGAGTGTTTCGTTCCCGGCGGGTTCGACCCACTCGCCCCCGATAAAGAACTTGTCGTACGTCAGCATGACTTCCCCTTCTTGTCACCCGGATCGGCCGGGCGCTCAGGGTAGAGAATCTATCGGCCCACAGCCGTGTCGGCCCATCTGGATGGGGGATGCCATTCGCGGACCACTGAGTCCGTGGGGAAGGCAAAGGCCCTGTGGTGAACGGCGTCGTGGTCGCGGGAGTTGCCCGATGGGAGCGAGCCTCTGTCTTCGATCGGTTGCACGGTTCGTTTAGCGGACCGGAGTGGGGTTTGGCAGGATGGGAACCCGCTGGATGGCGGGATCGAAAGGACTCTGATGCAGCTCGGCATGGTCGGTCTTGGGCGAATGGGTGCAAATCTCGTTCGTCGTCTCGTTCGTGATGGCCACACCTGCGTGGTGTTCGATGTCGACGCGGCGGCGGTTTCTTCACTGGCTGCTGAGAGCGACGCCATTACCGGTGCAAGTGATCTTGCTGACTTTGTCTCGAAACTCGATGTTCCGCGCGCTGCGTGGGTAATGGTTCCGGCGGCATATGCCGGTGGCACAGTGAACGATCTGGCAGCGCTGATGGAATCGGGCGACATCGTGATCGACGGCGGTAACACCTATTACCGAGATGATGTCGATCGCGCTGAAGCTCTTGCGCCGAAGGGCGTCCACTATGTCGATGTCGGCACGAGCGGCGGCGTCTTTGGTCTTGATCGCGGTTTTTGTCTGATGATCGGTGGCGAGGACGACATCGTCACCCATCTCGAACCGATCTTCCGCACGATCGCCCCAGGTGTTGGCGATGCAGAGCGCACACCGGGTCGCACGGGCGAGTTCACTCCTGAAGAACAAGGTTGGCTGCATTGCGGTCCAGCCGGTGCAGGTCACTTCGTCAAGATGGTGCACAACGGCATCGAATACGGACTCATGGCCGCCTACGCCGAAGGCCTCAACATTCTCAAGCACGCCAATGCCGGCAAAGTTGTTCGTGAGAACGACGCCGAAACAACGCCGCTGCGTGAACCGAAGTACTACCAGTACGACATCGACATTGAGTCAGTCGCTGAAGTGTGGCGTCGCGGAAGTGTTGTCGCGTCGTGGCTTCTTGACCTCACCGCAGCAGCGCTTGTTGAAGATCCGCAACTCGACACGTTCGCGGGACGGGTGAGCGATTCGGGTGAAGGACGCTGGACGAGCCTTGCCGCTATCGATATCGGTGCACCGGCTCCTATCTTGACGACATCGCTTTATGAGCGATTCACTTCGCGCGGCGAAGCCGACTATGCCGACAAGTTGCTTTCGGCAATGCGCAAGCAGTTCGGTGGCCACGACGAGAAGCCGGCGAGTGGCAACTGAACCTCTTGCTGACGGCTCGGTTGTCGTCTCGACAATTGATGACGTTGCGGCAGTCACGCTTTCTGCCGGATCAACCGTCTTCTCCGTGTTGCCCGAGGTTGGCCTGCTGGGTGCATCGCTGACGCATAAAGGTCGTGAGTACCTCGACTTTCATGGTGGATCTGCTGCTGCTCGTGAAGGACACACCACCGGGGTTCCGCTGTTGGCTCCTTGGGCAAACCGCTTAGCGGGCTCTTCGTATCGAGTTGGTTCGAAAAGTATTGATCTGGAAAACCTTTCTCTCCATCGAGATGCAAACGGGCTTCCGATTCACGGGCTCTTTGTTGGTCGATCGGGTTGGGAACTTGTATCGGTGAAGGGGCAGCCCGGATCGGCCTCGATGGTTGCGGCGTTCAATGCGGTTGCAGACGAAGAGGTCATGGCGGCGTTCCCATTCCCGCATGAGCTCACCGTTGGCTTCACCGTGACGCCCGGTCGATTGATGGTTTCCACCACGGTCACCGCCACAGGACGACGAGCGGTGCCGGTCAGCTTTGGTTGGCATCCGTATTTCCGCCTTCCCGACGTTGATCGAGATCGAGTGAGGTTAGGGATGCCGTCGCGCACTCGTCTTGTGTTGGATGAACGCGGAATTCCCACCGGCGAAGAACGCCCTGAATCGGCGTCGATCGTGAAGCTGGCAGGCGCGAACTATGACAATGCCTATCGATTAGGTCGTGACCGTCAGTTGCTGTTGGCCTCGGGCCGTCGCCGTCTTACCGTTGTCCTTGATCGCAACTATCCCTACGCGCAGATCTATTCCCCAGTGGGGGCAGACTTCATAGCGCTCGAGCCGATGACGGCTCCTACGAATGCACTCAGTCAAGGAACCACACCCATGGTGGCTCCTGGCGAACGCTTCACCGCTCGTTTCGTTGTTTCTCTTACTTGAACTCAGGAGTTCACATGTCTGACGCACCGCAGCCGATCGAACAATCCAGTGAATGGTGGGAACTCGCCGCGCATCAGGCCGAAATCGCCGATGTGCATCTGCGCGAGCTCTTTGCGTCAGACCCAACGCGTGGCGACCGCCTCAACATTGAAGTCGGCGATTTGTATGTTGATTATGCGAAACACCGCCTTAACGACGAAACGTTGTCCAAGTTGTTCGCGCTTGCTCGTCGGGCCGATGTTGAAGGTCTTCGAGACGCAATGTGGGCTGGCGAACACATCAACGTCACGGAAGATCGAGCAGTGCTTCACATCGCTCTGCGCGCTCCTAAGGGCGTGGTGTTCACTGACGAAGGTCACGACGTCGTCCCCGATGTTCATGAGGTACTTGATCGCATGGCTTCGTTCTCGAACCGCGTGCGATCAGGTGAGTGGGTTGGCCACACAGGCAAGCGAATTCGCACCGTGATCAATATCGGCATCGGCGGTAGTGATCTTGGGCCGCGGATGGCACACGAAGCCTTGTTGCCGTATGCCCAAGAGAATATTGATGTTCGATTTGTTTCAAACGTTGATGGCAATGAGTTCTACGAGCTCACACGCGATCTTGACCCGGCTGAAACGCTTTTCATCATTGCGTCGAAAACCTTCACGACTCTCGAAACAATGACAAACGCACATAGCGCGCGAGATTGGGCCCTCGCATCACTTGGCGACGATGCGGCGATTGCAAAGCACTTCGTTGCTGTTTCGACGAATGCCGCTGAGGTCGAAAAGTTCGGCATTGATACCGACAACATGTTCGGTTTCTGGGACTGGGTTGGCGGCCGTTACAGCTACGACTCGGCAATTGGCTTGTCACTCATGATCGCTATCGGTCCCGACAACTTCACCGAAATGCTTGAAGGGTTTCGTCTTGTTGACGAGCACTTTCGAACAGCTCCGATGGAACAGAACTTGCCGTTCATCCTCGGACTCATTGGTGTTTGGTACAACAACTTCTTTGGGGCACAAACGCTCGCGGTGCTTCCTTATAGCCACTACCTCGCGTATCTCACGCCGTACTTGCAGCAATTGGCAATGGAGAGCAACGGGAAGTCAACCGACCGCTGGGGCCGCACGGTGGGCATGCAAACCGGAGAGATCGTGTGGGGTCAGCCCGGCACGAACGGCCAGCACGCGTATTACCAACTGATTCATCAAGGTACGAAGTTGATTCCTGCCGACTTCATTGGCCTTGTGTCGCCCGCGCACGAGGTTGGCGGGCACCAGGACATCTTCATGGCGAACTTCTTCGCTCAACCGGAAGCGCTCGCATTCGGTCGAACCGCGAAACAGGTTCGTGCCGATGGCGTCCCTGAAGCGCAGGTTGCTGCACGAACCTTTGCGGGCAATCACCCGACCACCTCAATCATGGTTCCTGAACTTTCACCCAAGGTTCTGGGACAACTCATTGCGACCTACGAACACAAAACCTTCGTGCAGGGTGCGGTGTGGGGAATCGACTCGTTCGATCAGTGGGGTGTCGAGTTGGGCAAGAAACTCGCTCAGGCGATCATCCCCGAACTCACTGCCGAAACTGTGCCCACGCTGACGCATGATTCCTCGACGAGTGCGCTGATTCGCCGCTACCGCAAAGGCCGCAGCCGGGCCTAAGCCTCGCCCGGGACAGCAGTCCCGGGCGCGTGGCAGACTCCTTCGTCCACGGGCGAGGAGACTGACGGATGAAGGTTCTGGGTATCGATATCGGTGGCACTGGCATCAAGGGTGCAGTCGTCGACACCAAGAAGGGCCATCTGGTCACCGATCGTCTTCGTTTGCTCACGCCTGAGCCCGCAACGCCCGACGCCGTTGGCATGACTGTTGCCGAGATCGCAAAGCACTTTGAGTGGACAGGTCCAATTGGGTGCACATTCCCAGGTGTCGTGAAGGGCGGGACGGTGTTCACCGCTGCCAACGTCGACAAGTCCTGGATCAATGTCGATGCATCTCGAATCATCAGCGATGCAACTGGTTGTCCCGTAACCATGGTGAACGACGCCGATGCTGCGGGTGAAGCTGAAACTCGCTTTGGTGCCGCTCGAGGAAAGCCGGGCGTCATCCTCACAATTACGTTGGGTACAGGTATCGGTTCTGCACTCATGATCGACGGAACGCTTGTGCCGAATACGGAACTTGGTCACCTGTGGCTTCGTGGTGGCGACGCAGAAAAGTGGGCGGCCGCGTCAGTTCGCGAACGACTGGAACTCGACTGGGCCGAGTGGACAGCGCGCGTTGACGAGTACCTGTGCTCGGTCGAGAAACTTTTCTGGCCTGATTTGTTCATCATCGGTGGCGGCATATCGAAGAAGGCCGACAAGTTCATCCCGAACCTGACATGTCAGACCCCGGTTGTCGCCGCGTCGCTCCGGAATGCCGCCGGCATCGTTGGTGGTGCACTTGCGGTGCATCGTCACCGCGAGAAGCACGGAACCGATGGACAGTCACACGTCAGCAAAAAGAAGCAGTTCGCCGACTCTCAGCGAGTTTGAAGTTCTTTTGGCAAATGTGAAGTGTCGGAGAACCGAAACAAACTGAATGAAAGCGATGATGCAATGTGCATTGGTCGAATGACACTGATCGAGCCGTGAAACGCAACGAAACGTTCCCATTCCCACGGGACAGGTTCGATGCCGAGAAGGTGTCCAAGGCTGACTGCATTTGCTCCTGAGTGGGCGACAAAGACAATCCGCGGCCCTTCGTGGTTCATCTTCCACAGAGGCGGGAATCCACGGGAGCGAGTGCAGCCGATGTCCGAGAGAAAGTCGGTGAGTCCGCCGACCACGCGTTGATGAAACTCGAGGAATGACTCTGCGCCGGGGATCGCTTCCCATTGCTCGTTGAGGGGCCGACTTCGTTGTTCGGCAAACGCCTTTTCGATCACTTCTGATGGCGTGCCTTGCCAAACCGGTGCGCGGATTTCAGCGATCCAATTGTGAGTCTCTGGCTCGAGGCCGAACGCGTCGATGAGTGGTTGTGCGGTTTGTTGTGCGCGAATCAGCGGCGAGACGACAAGACGATCGATCGGAAGATCGGTGAAGAACGAGGGAAGAAGCTCGGCCTGACGGTGCCCGACGTCAGTGAGCACCGGGTCGTCAACGCCGCCTCCATCGATTTCCCATTGGGGTTGTCCGTGTCGGATGAAGATCAGTTCCATATCTTTTTCTTTGTGTTAACCGCGACCAGGTCGACGGCGATGGCGGTTGGTCCAACAGCCACGGTGCCAATGGCGTCGGAGGTCAGGTGCATCGATGGGGACAGCGACAATGTGCCCTGTGCCAGAAGGTATGTCTTGGTTGCATCCGGGGCACAGGTAGGTCTTGGTTGCTTCGTACGGTTGCACGCGCCGGACCTCAACTTCGAGACCCATCGGGTCGCGTTCTGGTTCGTTTGCCATGTCAACCGAAGAACGCCCAAATGATCAGGCCGAGACAAATGGCCATGGCAGCCCCGACCATGAAGTAGTCGAAGGGTGAACGTCGTTGTTTGCGATGCGGATTGAATCCCACATCTCAAGTATCCCTCGTTCTGAGCCTTGTGCCGCGCGCAATTCCCGATGATTGCGCGGGTAGCCTCGGCCCTATGCGTTCCCCCCGGATTCTCGCTGCCGGTTTGACGCTTGTTGCCAGCGTGACGCTTGTCGCTGCTTGCTCAGGTGGCACTTCCACACCCGCAGCACCTGCAGATGATGCCGGCCTTGTTCAGGGCCAGCAGATTTATTCTCAGAATTGTGCAAGTTGTCATGGGGCTTCGGGTCAGGGTGGCTATGGCCCCAAACTGGCAGGCGTTGTTGCAGTGAAGTACCCGAACATCGACGATCAGATCGCGTTGATTACCAACGGTAAGGGCGCTATGCCCGCATTCTCCAAGAAGCTGAGCGCCGAGCAGATCACATCTGTCACGCGCTACACCCGCGAGGTTCTCGGTACGAACTAACGGTTCGTTTGAACTTCGGTACAAACGGCCCGTGTGCAACGTGTTGAACCGTTCGTAGTGTCATCGCCTCGGCGGTAACGATCGCCCCTCGTTCGATTACTGCTCGCGGAGGTTCGATGCTCGCCACTATTTCTTCGGCGACGTTGTCGGGTATTGATGGTGTTCCCGTCACCGTCGAAGTCCATGTTGCGAACGGGTTGCCTGGCTTCACTGTTGTTGGACTTCCCGATGCGTCATGTCGTGAGGCCCGCGATCGAGTGCGCGCGGCGCTACTGACATCGGGATTCGCGTGGCCAGATCGTCGAACCACGGTGAACCTTGCGCCGACCTCACTTCGTAAAGTTGGTTCTTCGCTCGATCTCGCGATTGCTATCGGTGTCTTGGTCGCAAGCGAACAACTTCCACCTGAGGTCGTTGTCGATCGGGCCTTCCTTGCTGAGCTGGGGCTCGATGGTTCGCTCCGTCACGTGCCGGGAGTTTTGTCACTTGTTGCGTCGTGTCCGCAGTCGGAAATCGTTGTGTCTCCAACATCACATTCTGAAGCGGCACTGGTTGAGTCATCAGTGATTCGTTGCGCGCCGGAGTTGCGGGCGCTTGTCGATGCCCTCACTGCAGAAGCGCCTTGGTCCCGACCACCCGACGAGCCGCATGTTGTGCCTCCTGCGGATGGGCCTGACATGGCCGAGGTCCGGGGACATCCGCTCGCTCGATTCGCAATCGAAGTCGCTGCCGCGGGCGGACACCATCTCTTAATGGTCGGCCCTCCGGGGTCAGGCAAGACGATGTTGGCCGATCGTTTGCCAGGGCTGCTGCCCGAACTTGATGACGCCACTGCATTCGATGCCACACGAGTTCATTCGGCGGCGGGGGAGCCGCTCGTTGGCGGGCTCGTGCGCAGACCACCGTTGCGCGCGCCGCATCACGGGATGAGTGCGGTGGCTATGGTCGGCGGTGGCACGCATCGAGTTCGCCCCGGCGAGATCTCGCTTGCGCACGGTGGCGTGTTGTTTCTCGATGAAATGGGCGAGTTCGGCGCAGTGGTGCTTGATTCCCTTCGTCAACCACTCGAAGAAGGCGTGATCCGCCTTGCGCGCGCCGAGGCGCGAGTTCAACTTCCTGCTCGGTTCCTTCTTGTTGGAGCGATGAACCCCTGTCCTTGCGGTGAAGGCGTGGTGCCCGCGGCGTGTCGATGCACCGATCGTTCCCTCGAGCGGTATCGGCGGCGACTGTCCAGGCCTTTGCTCGATCGTTTCGATTTGCGGATCGATGTACATCGTCCCGATCCGCGCCAGTTGCTCGGCGGGGAGCGCGCCGAATCGAGCTCAGCCGTTGCCGAACGTGTCCGCGTTGCTCGTCTTCGAGCCATCGATCGCGGAGTCCGCTGCAATGCCGAGCTCTCAACCGGAGCGCTTGAACGAACGGCACCGCTCACGGCCGAGGCCTCAGCGCTCATCGAACGTTCGTTGGAGGCGGGTCGACTCTCGGCCCGAGGAATGCGCCGAGTGTGGAGGGTCGCGCGCACGATCGCCGATCTCGAAGGTCATGACAATGCGATCACTGCCGAACACATCGCCAGCGCACTGCATCTGCGGAGTGACCCGGCATTTCTCACGCGTGCGGTGGCGAGTTAAGTGAGTTCGTCGAAACTCCCGGATGAAGCATGGGTGGTGGCGCTCTCCAGCCTTCCCGGTGTCGGGCCTTCTCGGCTGCGTTGGCTACTGAAACAAGGCGATCCCGAGTCCGTATGGCATCAAGTGAGCAGCGGTTCGCTTCGCCATGTTGCTCACGACGAAAGCGTCCGAATTCCATTGGCACTATTTCAGCAGTGGAGCGATGCCGCGAACTCGGTAGATCTCGTCGCGTATTGGAACGCGCACGTCGAGGCTGGCGTAGGTGTGATGACTCGCTGTTCGCCATCGTTTCCCCGTGAACTTGCCGACGATGACGATGCGCCCGTCGTGCTGTTTTGGTTGGGCGACATCGATCTGCTTGCTGGTACCCGTGTAGCAATTGTCGGAACTCGTCGGGCAACTCGTTATGGCATCGATGTCGCCAACGAGTTCGCCCGCGAACTTTCTCTCGCTGGCGTTTCTGTGTTGTCCGGATTGGCATTAGGAATCGACGGCGCTGCGCATGCAGGTGCGCTTGCGGTCGAAGGTGCTCCCCCGATCGCAGTTGTCGGAAGCGGCCTTGACCGCATCTACCCGAGAGCCCACCGCGCGTTATGGCGAGCAGTGACCGAACGAGGTGTTGTCCTTAGCGAATATCCCCTCGGCGCTCCAGCAGTTGCATGGCAATTTCCCGCTCGTAATCGGATCATTGCGGCATTGTCTGATGTTGTCGTTGTGGTCGAATCGCAATCAACCGGCGGTGCGCTCGGCACTGCTGTTGAGGCGGCCCGACGAGGCCGCACCGTCCTCGCTGTTCCTGGGCCTGTCACCGCGCCAAGTTCAGTCGGAACAAATCAATTGCTGTTCGATGGGTGCGGCCCAGCTCGCGATGTTGGCGATGTGCTGCTTGCGTTAGGTCGCGAACCCGAGCGCCGGCGCAGCGCCGCAGAGCAACGTCCGCGTCCAATCGGAACGACGAAGACGGTCCTCGATTCATTGCCGTGGCAGGCGGTACCCGTCGAACATGTCCTCGTTTCAACCGGTCTTTCTCTGGGCGAGGCAATGCTGGTACTTGAGCAACTTGCGTCTGATGGGTGGGTCTCTCTGCGGGCCGGATGGATCGAACGCATCGGTCGAGGGGGAGTCCGATGACGATGTGCGCCACGATCGTCAAGCATCCAAGTGAATGTTCAATGTTCGCCGTTACAGTTTTGTCTGTGGCTGGCGAAGCAGATGCGTGGTTTATAGACGAGTTTCAGGCGTCGCTCACCTCTGTGTCTGGCGCGACCCTGCGCGCCTACCGAAGTGATATCGATCAATTCGTTGAATGGGTTGCACGACAGGACATCGAATCGCCCGATGACGTAAGCCGGACAACATTGCGGCGTTACATCGCGGCGATGACAACACGAAACCTTGCTCGACGCACCATTGCCCGAAAGGCGTCGGCGTTGCGCCGGTATTTCTCGTGGCTGGTGCGCAGCGGACACCTCACTGCCGATCCTTCCGCAGGTCTCAGTGCTCCTGGCTCATCGGGTCGACTTCCTCGTGTGCTGCGCGACGAAGAACTCATTCAGGTTCTCGATAATCCGCCGGGAACGACAGCGAATGATCCGCCGGCGATTCGTTCTCGTGACGATGCTGTCCTTGAACTCCTTTACGGCAGCGGCCTTCGTGTTTCTGAGGTGTGCGGTTTGCGTCCTGAAGATCTCGATCTCGCTCGCCGTCGAGTTGTTGTCTGGGGAAAGGGTTCAAAGCAGCGCGTCGTTCCCCTAAGTGCGCCTGCCGTCGAAGCACTTGAACAATGGCTCGGTCACGGTCGGCGGGTAATGGCAACGGCCGCGTCCCCTTCCGATGCGGTGTTCCTTAATCGCAAGGGAACTCGCCTCGGTACTCGCGATGTCCGTCGACTTCTCGACCGCCGAGCGCCATCACCAACTCACCCTCACGCGTTGCGGCACACGTTTGCGACTCATCTTCTCGACGGCGGCGCCGATCTTCGTGCGGTGCAGGAATTGCTCGGGCATTCCGATCTCTCCACCACGCAGCACTACACCCACGTGAGTAAAGAACGATTGCGCACAGTGGTCGATTCAACCCATCCCCGCGCTTAGTACAAGCATCCCTCGCACTCCTTCCCCGGTGACAACTCCGTACCGGAAGGACCGACGTGCGGTCACTCTCTGCATTTCTCCATGCGCATTCTTTCGTCCGCGGGCTTTGCATCCTTGTGGTGCTTGCCCAGATCTCGACGGCCCTGATTTGGACAAACGCGCCAACTGCGCGCGCTGCATCAACGCCGGTTGAGTACCAGCCACCAAGCGACGCGGAAATAGTTGATCGCTTTCGTCCGCCGCCCAGACCCTGGATGGCCGGCAATCGAGGCATCGATTACGGCACGAGTGCTGGTGCGCAGATCGGAGCATCGGCCGATGGACGCGTGATCTTTGCCGGAGAGGTGGGTGGTGCTCTCCACGTCACGATCGAACATGCCGATGGATTGCGTACGAGTTCTTCGTTCCTTGCTTCGCTCACAGTCGCTGCGGGCGATCAGGTGCGTGCTGGTGATGTCATCGGCATCGCCGGTGGCCCATTTCATTTTGGCGTTCGTGCGCAAGACGATACGTATCTTGATCCCGAAGCATTGCTCGCAGGTTTGTTGCGACCACGGGCTCGTCTCGTCCCTGGAACTGATCAGGGACTTGAGAGTTTGGGCGCTCGAGAACGACGTACGTTGCTCGACGTCTTTCTTGACACCGGCGCCGCTGCACTAGCGGCGACATCAGCGTGGTCTTCGCAAACAACCGCGCTCGTTGCGCACTATCTCATCGAATTGAATCCGACGACGCACGCGCTGCGGACGGTCGACGCGTTCGCAAAGTGGCTTCACGATCAAGAGACCTGCACGCCACCGGCAACGCAAGTGCCTGTTCGCCAATCGCGGCGAATTGTTGTGTTGGTGAGCGGACTCGGAACTTCAAGTGACGCAAACACGGCGTGGGAGGTCGACACGAAATCGCTTGGATACGCCGATGCCGACGTTGTTCGCTACTCCTACCAAGGCGGACAAGCGCCACGTGTGGACGCGAATCAATCAGACAATCTGCGGACAGTCTCGAGCCATCCGTTGCATGCGATTGCAACGCGCCCATTTGATTCGTTGGACAGTCAGCAGTCAGTCGGAACCTCGGCCGACCGTTTATCGGCGCTGCTGCAGTCGGTTGCGGCTGCACAGCCGGGAATGCCCATCGATGTCGTCGCCCATTCTCAAGGCGGCGTGGTCGCTCGTCTCGCGGTGGAACGTTCTGGCGCAGCTGGTCGACTTCCTCCCGAGGTCGACACGTTGGTCACGCTGTCGTCTCCGCAACAGGGCGCTCCGTTGGCGACGGGGGTTGTTGCTCTGGGTGAGAGCCCTGGAGGTGCAGCGGCGTTATCTCGGGTTCGCGCTGCCGGCGCGGCTGATGAACTCAACAACCACCTTCCCGCAATCTCCGATCTGGCGGAGACCTCACCGATCATTGATGAACTTCATCAGCGGCCGATGCCCGAAGGGGTCCGGTTTGTGGCGATCGGGGGATCGGGAGATCTCGTGGTGCCCGGTTCGGCCGCAATCGACCAGACCGCTCATGCCAGCATCATCTTGCCGACCGATATCGGGAAAGAGGCCCACGGCACTCTTGCCTCAAACCCAGCAGCCACAAGGGAAATCGGCCTTGCCGTTGCTGGGATGGGCCCGACCTGTCAAGGGCTCGGCCTGGCAACAAAGGCATTCGTCACGGCCGAAACCATCAGATATGGCCAAACCGTGGCTGGGGCGAGCGCCGCGGTGGCAGCAGG
>JBIIVE010000014.1:0-31929 GCA_044339605.1 Acidimicrobiales bacterium | reverse complement strand
CGATTTTCCGGCCCTCCCATACACTTGGGACCCGGCCCGACGACCGTCGGGCATGTTGATCACCCGATCGGCATACCTCTACACATCCGCAGCCGTGCACCCCACGGTCGTCTCCCACATGGGAAGACGCCAGCACGGGCCTGCGATCCTCCGAACCGATGGGAAGGAACACCCTCATGGCACCAGTTGTCACTATGCGCCAACTGCTCGATTCCGGCGTGCATTTCGGTCATCAGACCCGCCGCTGGAACCCGAAGATGAAGCGATTCATCCACGGTGAGCGCAATGGCATCTACATCATTGATCTTGAGCAGACGCTCGGCCGTATCGAAACCGCGTACAGCTTTGTGCGCGACCTCGTCGCCGACGGCGGCACGATCCTTTTCGTGGGCACAAAGAAGCAAGCCCAGGATCCGGTTCGTAGCTATGCAGACCGCTGCGGCATGCCCTATGTGAACGAGCGTTGGCTCGGCGGCATGCTTACCAACTTTCAAACCATGTCGAAGCGCGTCGCAAAGATGAAGGACTACCAGCGCATGCGCGACTCTGGTGACTTCGAAGCGATGCCAAAGAAGGAAGCTCTTCTCATCAGTCGTGAACTCGAGAAGCTCGAGCGCAACCTCGGCGGCATCCGCAATATGGAACGCCTTCCCAGTGCCATCTTCGTGCTCGACACCAAGAAGGAAGACATCGCCGTTACCGAAGCAAACAAGCTCGGTCTCCCGATCGTCGCTGTGGTTGACACCAACTGCGATCCCGACATCATCACCTACGTGATCCCGGGTAACGACGACGCCATCCGTTCTGCGAACCTTATGGCTCGCGTGATCGCCGATGCTGTCGACGAAGGTCGCTTCATTGCTTCGCGCAAGCGTGGCGCTGTTGCTCCTGAAGGCCCCGCTGTTGTTGAGCGCACGCCGGAAGAAGAAGCCGCTCATGAGGCCTCTCAGGCCGACGCTCGTCGTCAGGCCACTGAAGCTGCCGCTGCACGCGAAGCACGCATCGCTTCTGAACGTGCGACTGCCGAAGAAGCAATCACGCAGACCGATCCAGCAAACGAAACCACGCAGGAGTCCTGAAAACCAATGGCTGAATTCACCGCCAAGGATGTCCAGAACCTTCGTCAGATCACTGGCGCCGGAATGATGGACGCCAAGAAGGCGCTCACCGAAAACGACGGCGACTTTGAAGCCGCCAAGCAGTGGTTGCGTGAGAAGGGCCTGGCCAAGGTGGCCAAGCTTGGCGATCGTGAGAATGCACAAGGTTCTGTCTGTGTCGTCGTCGACGGCTCGGTTGGCGCCATCGTGCAGCTCAAGAGTGAAACTGATTTCTCGGCCAAGGCCGCCGACTTCATTTCTCTCGTTCAAGACATGACCGAAGCCGTTGTCGCCAAGGGCGTCGACGCACTTTCGGAAATGAACGACGAACTCGACGCGCTGAAGATCGCCAAGAAGGAAAACATCGAACTCGGCACCGTTGTGCGATTCGACGCTGCAGGCGACAACATTCTCGACTCCTACCTGCACTTGCAGGACGGTCGTGGCGTCAACGCGGTTCTTGTTGAACTTCAAGGCGGCACCAAGGAGATCGCTCACGATCTTGCCGTGCACATCGCGTTCTCAAAGCCCGCCTACCTCAACCGGGACGAAGTTCCGGCTGAGGATGTTGAGCGTGAGCGTCAAGCTCTTCTCGACATCACCAAGGCAGAAGGCAAGCCTGAAGCGGCCTGGCCGAAGATCGTCGAAGGACGCATCAACGGTTGGTACAAAGAGCAAGTGCTTCTTGAGCAGCAGTTCGTGCGAGACGACAAGAAATCGATCACCGATTTACTTGCCGGCGCAACGCTCGTCCGTTTCGCTCAGGTATTCATCGGCGCCTGATGGCCTCTGCGACCGCCCGCTGGTCGCGGGTTCTGTTGAAGGTTTCGGGCGAAGCATTCGCTGGCGACGCCGGATACGGCATCGACGGTCATGTGGTGCAACGCATCGCCAAAGACATCGTCGAAGTTCGCGCTGACCATCCCGACGTTGAGATCGCCATTGTTGTTGGTGGCGGAAATATCTGGCGCGGCATGGCTGGCGCTGGCGCTGGCATGGATCGTGCGCAAGCGGACTACATGGGCATGCTCGCAACGGTGATCAATGCACTCGCATTGCAAGACACGCTCGAGCAGTTGGGTCAGCCCACCCGAGTGCAGTCCGCTATTCAAATGGCGCAGGTTGCCGAGCCCTACATTCGTCGCCGTGCAGTTCGACACCTTGAAAAGGGTCGAGTCGTGATTTTCGCTGGTGGAACGGGAAACCCGTTCTTCACCACCGATACCACCGCCGCATTGCGGGCAGTCGAGATCGAAGCCGGTGTCCTGCTCAAGGGCACACATTCGGGCACCGATGGCATCTATACCGATGATCCTCGTACGAATCCTGATGCTACAAAGCTTGAGGAAGTTACCTATCTCGACGTACTGAACCAGGGCCTTCGAGCCATGGATTCCACGGCAATTACCTTGTGCATGGACAACAATTTGCCCATCGTTATGTTCGATCTCACCGGCGAGGGCAATGTGCGTTCGCTACTTGAGGGCGGTTCGGTCGGTACTCTCGTCCGTTGAGGCGGTCGCTGGAGACCCCGTCGCTCTCTTCGATATCTCCTGGAGTGTTCCGATGACATCAGAGATGGCCGATCTGCTCCTTGCAGAAACCGTCGAGAAAATGAAGAAGGTCGTTTCGCACACACGTGCGGACTTCTCCTCAATCCGCACCGGTCGCGCTGCACCCGCGCTCGTCGAAAAGATTCCGGTCGACTACTACGGCTCTGAAGTGCCGTTGCAGCAGATCGCTGGCTTCAACGTTCCTGAAGCGCGTCAGTTGCTCATCACGCCGTATGACAAAGGTGCCATTGGCGCGATCGAGAAGGCGTTGCAGCAGTCCGACCTCGGTCTCAACCCGAGCAACGACGGAATCTCGATTCGTCTTTCGTTTCCTCCCCTCACAGGCGAGCGTCGCAAGGAACTCGTGAAGGTCGTCAAGAACATGGCCGAAGACGGAAAGATTGCTTTGCGCAATCAGCGTCGTTCGACTCGCCAGGAACTTGAAGCGCTTGAGAAAGGCGGCGACCTTTCGAAAGATGAACTTGAACGTGCCGAAAAGGAACTCGACAAAATCATCCACAGTCACGAAGCCGAAATTGGCGACGCGTTGGGTGCCAAAGAAACCGAGTTGATGGAGGACTGATGGCTTCCGACGATATGTCCCGCGAACCGAGAGCACCTGGTGATCCTGAAGAGGTTCGGATCATCACCGCCGATGAAATCGCCGAAGCTTCGAACCGTCCCGATGTGGCGACTCGACTTCCTGAGCGTGAACTTCCTCCGCCTCCGCCGCCGGTCATGAATGTGGGACCGCCAACGGGCGAACACGAAATGCCGCACTGGACCGAACCGGCAACCGGCCAGGTTCCTGCCGTCGTCATTGGCGACAATCTTGTCGATGAGGACCGTGCGTCAATGGCCGACACGCCGCGTTGGCGCAGTGAGCACGACACCACTGATCACGGAGACCTTCTCGCCGATCTCGCGGCGTCGGAACCCGAAGAAGTAGTTGTCGAACGCCTTGGGGCGCTCGACACCGACGAACGCATTTCCGACGAGGCGTATCTCAACTTCGACGATGTCGAACTCGACCCGCAACCTCGTCGTCGAGGTGCGCGCCGTGGTCGATCTGCTCGCGCGTCTCGTGGAGAAGTCGATCCATTGTCTGCGATCCTGCTTCCGCCCGATCTTGTTGGCCCGTCTGCCGCTGCGCCACCTCCGCCTCCATCTGCTGGCCGCGCCGAACGCGTGCAAACGCCGAACGATGGCGAAACGGCGGCGGCCGCCTCGAAGTCGCGCAATGTCCCGATAGCTGCTGCTGTCGGTATCGGAATGGCGATTGTGGCAGCTCTGTTGTTCAAGGCTGGTCCCGTGCCGGCGCTACTTCTCATTGAAGTAGTCCTTGTCGCTGCAGGTTTTGAATACTTCGGGGCAATGCAAAAGAGTGGGTTCCGTCCCGCAACGTTGCTTGGTCTTGCTGCAATTGCAGCGTTGCCGGTTGCGGCGTACTGGAAGGGCGAGTCGGCGATTCCCGCGATCATCTTCCTCACGTTCCTCTTCGGCATTGTTTGGTACCTGAGCAGCGCCAGTGGTCGTGCTCGTCCCACCGCCAATCTCGGTGTCACCCTGATCGGTGTTGTTTGGGTCGGCGTCTTGGGAAGTTTCGCCGCTCTGATCGTCGACATTCCCGCTCAAGGCGTGAGCATCCTTCTTGTTGCTGTCGTTGCAGCAGTAGCCACCGACGTTGGCGGATTCTTCTTCGGTCGGGCGATGGGAAGAAATCCGTTGAGCGCAATCTCTCCCAACAAGACCGTCGAAGGCCTGGTCGGTGGAATGGCTGCAACGGTCTTTGCTGTGTTCATTTTCGTCGTCTTGCTTGGCGTGAGTTCGCTGGGTGTAGGTAAGGCGTTAGTTCTTGCCGTCGTCCTCGCTGTCGTTGCGCCACTAGGCGATTTGGCCGAGTCCATGTTCAAGCGTGACCTTGGCCTGAAGGACATGGGCTCTCTCATCCCCGAACACGGCGGTCTCCTCGACCGATTTGATGCGCTGCTGTTCGTCCTCCCCACGACCTATTACTTGGTGAGAATTCTCGGATTGGGCTGATCCCGCGGGGAATCACGCACCCTCTCTCGGTAGGCTGATCCCCATGTCGCTGACCCGTGTCGCTCTCGCCGGTTCCACTGGTTCGATCGGCACGCAGGCGCTCGAGGTCATCGAAGCAGAAGCTGACCGTTTCGAACTCAGCGCTATCGGGGCCACAGGCCGCCAGCCAGAAGTGATCATCGAACAAGCCCGTCGCTATCGCCCCTCGGTGGTAGCGATTAGCGACCCCGAAGCAGCGCGCTCGATTGCATCGGAGCTCCCAGGTATCGAAGTTCGGGCTGGCGCCGATGCAATGGCGAGCCTCGCGCTCGACGCCGATGTTGTCGTGAACGGTGTCGTCGGGTTTGCCGGTCTGTCGGTAACTCTGGCAACACTCAAGGCCGGTCGACGTCTTGCGCTGGCGAACAAAGAGTCTCTCATTGCCGCTGGCCCAGTCGTGCAGATGGCGCGTCGTACGCCTGGTGCCGAGCTCATCCCTGTCGACAGCGAACATGGAGCGATCCATCAATGTCTTCGTGCCACCGACAACAAGAATCGCGTTGCTCGTTTGCTGCTCACCGCGAGCGGTGGACCATTCCGTGGCCGAACAGCTGACGATCTCGCAAATGTCACGATTGAAAATGCCCTCGCCCATCCGACGTGGAGCATGGGTCCAAAGATCACTATCGACTCTTCGACACTGATGAACAAGGGTCTCGAAGTCATCGAAGCCCATGAACTTTTCGGAACGCCTGCAGGCGATGCGGGTTACGGCATCGATTTCGACGACATCGATGTTGTGGTGCACCCGCAATCGATTGTGCACTCCATGGTTGAGTTCACCGATGCGTCGACAATCGCCCAGCTTTCGACTCCCGATATGCGCCTCCCGATTGGTTACGCGCTGGCGTGGCCCGATCGCATTTCCACACCATTCGGAAGAATCGACTGGACCACCCTTGGTCGTCTCGATTTTGAACCGCCTGATCTCGAAGCGTTCCCGTGTCTCGCCCTTGCCTACGCGGCGGGTCGCGCAGGCGGCACCGCGCCGGCATGGATCAGTGCTGCCAACGAGGTTGCGGTTGAAGCATTCCTCGAGGGTCAGATCGCTTGGCGCGACATTGCCGCAGTTATTGCTGCCACGCTCGATCGGCACGACGGTGCCCCGGCAACCGATGCGGCCGCAGTGATCGATGCCGACTCGCAGGCCCGACGTATTGCTCATGAAGAACTCAACTCTTTCGCTTCGGTGGTGCGCTGATGACAACCTCTTCAATTCCAAACGACACTGAGCAGGGAGATTCAGGAGAATCTCCTCGCCCGTCTCTTCTCGAGCGAATATTTGGCAACCAGTTCGTTCTGCTCGGACTTCTTCTGACGCTGCTGGGTTGGGTTGCGCTTACTCGTATCTGGTTGTTCGTCTTGATTATCGCCATCGTTGCGTCGGTATTTCTGCATGAAATGGGCCATTTCCTTATGGCAAAACGCAATGGGATGAAAGTCAAGGAGTTCTTCATCGGCTTTGGCCCGCGCGTGTGGTCGTTCCGTCGTGGTGAAACTGAATACGGTCTCAAGCTCGTGCCCGCGGGCGCGTATGTGCGCATCATCGGCATGCATGGCCTCGAAGAAATCGACGAGTCCGTTGAAGAAGCTCGCACCTACCGAGCGCAGTCGTATTGGCGGCGCATGCCAGTAGTTCTTGCTGGCCCGATGGTGAACATCGTTCTGGGTCTCGTGCTGCTGGTTGTGGTGTTCGCCGGGTTTGGGCATCCGGCCCAAGACAAGTGGAAGGTCGACACCGTCTCGTCAGGTTCTGCCGCTGCGAACGCGGGACTCCAACCGGGCGATCAAATCATTGCGTTCAACGGACAGCCCGTGGGCGCATTCGACGATTTCACGAGCATCGTGCGCGCGCAAGGCGGTTCCGCTGGCGAGCTCACAGTGCAACGTGGCGATCAACAACTCTCTCTACCTACAAAAATCGGTTGGTCACTGAACGCCGACGGCGCACGTACGCTCCAGCCGCTGGTTCCCGGAGATCGGGTCACGAAGGTTGGCGAGGTTTCGGTGTCGTCGTATGCCGAAATGCAAGCCGCACTTCAACGAGTCATTGGTCCAGTCACGGTCACCTTCGATCGCAATGACCGTGCGTTCACGACAACAGTCGATGGGCCCATCGCAATGCCAGTCGACGGGTACCGCGGATTTCTCGGCGTGAGTCCTGGTTCGGTGATTGTGCATGCCGGGATCGTTGAAGCGACGGGCCAAGCCGTCGGAGCATTCGGTGACACGGTTGTCGGCTCGGTCCAAGGAATGGGCCGCATTTTCTCGCCTTCCGGGATCAGCAAATTGGCTTCTCAGGTGGCCAATGGTGGATCTTCGGACGCAAGTTCTGATTCATCGGTCGAGCCAGTGAACTCAGGATCGGGGAGCTCTTCGGGCTCGAGTTCATCGGCCTCTTCAAACGTCGATCGTCCGATGTCACTTCTTGGCATTGTGAACGTCGGTACTCAACTCGGTGAGCAGGCGGGCTGGGCCGGAGTTCTTGCGCTGCTCGCGACAGTCAACATTTTCCTCGGCCTCATCAACCTCGCACCGATTCTGCCGTTCGATGGTGGCCACATCGCCGTTGCGACCTACGAAGAGATCCGCAGTCGCATTTCTGGCAAGGCCTATCGGGTGAACATGGCCAAACTCATGCCCGTCACCTACATCGTGGTCTTGCTCATGGTCGGTCTCTTTGCGTCCACGCTGTATCTCGATGCCGTGGACCCCGTAAAGCTCTCGCCGTAGCCCTAACCTCATCACCGTGAGCGAGCTTTCCCCCCAGACCCGATACCCGCGACGTGCAACCCGGCAGTTGCATGTTGGCGATGTTGCCGTCGGCGGTGGCGCGCCAATCTCGATCCAGTCGATGACGACCACCAAGACCGCCGACGTCGAAGGCACGCTGCAACAGATCTACGCGCTTGCTGGTGCTGGTTGCGACATCGTGCGCTGCACGTGCAATGAACAAGAGTCCGCCGAAGGACTCGCGCACATTATTCCGCGTTCGCCCCTGCCGATCATCGCCGACATTCATCATCAGTACCGCCGTGCTCTCGAAGCAATGGAAGCGGGCGTTCAAGGTTTGCGTTTGAACCCCGGCAACATTCGCCGGCCCGAACACATCAAGGCCGTTGCGCTCGAGGCGAAAGACCGCGGCATCCCGATTCGTATCGGCGTTAACGGTGGCTCACTCGATCCCGAGTTGTACGAGAAGTACGGCGGCAAAGTCACCGCCGAAGCGATGGTCGAATCAGCCAAGCGCGAACTCGCATATTTCGAAGAGGTCGGTTTCGACAACGTAAAGATTTCGGTCAAGGCATCGAACGTCGCATTGATGATTGATGCGTACCGATTGCTTGCCGACACTGTCGACTATCCGCTGCATCTTGGTGTCACCGAAGCTGGCCCGCCTCCTGCCGGACTCGTAAAAGCAACTGCCGGCATGGCCACATTGTTGGCCGAAGGAATTGGCGACACCATCCGCTATTCGCTCACTGCCGATCCGGTGGAAGAAGTGCGCGCTGGTCGTTGGCTGCTCGAAAGCCTTGGTCTGCGTGAACGACGCGGTCTCGATCTCATAGCGTGCCCATCTTGTGGTCGTGCCGAAGTTGACGTCATCGACGTTGCGGCCCGAGCGCAAGAGGCACTCACGGGCTTGAACATTCCCATTCAGGTCGCGGTTATGGGTTGTGTCGTGAATGGACCAGGCGAAGCTCGCGAAGCGGACCTCGGAATCGCTGCCGGTCGAAAGCGCGGCCACTTGTTCGTCAAGGGTGAAGTCGTCAAGGTCGTGCCCGAATCCGGGATGGTCGAAGCTCTCGTGGAATGGGCGCAGATCATTGCCGACGGGGGAGTCGAAGAAGCGCTTCGCCGCAAGGACGACGGAGCGGCGGCCGAGGCCGAAGCCGATCGCATGGCGTTGCTCGACGACAAAGGCGACGACGCCAATAACGCTGAAGAGCGCATTCAGGTCATTCGCAAGATCGACTGAGTGAGCGCAACCTCGCTGAGGGTGAAGAGGGTGTCGCCTAGCATCGGCTCCCATGGCTAAGGCTCCTGTTCTCACTCCGCAGTCCGAAGATTTTCCCCGCTGGTACCAAGACATCGTTGCCAAGGCGGAATTGGCCGATAACGGTCCGGTGCGCGGCACGATGGTCATCCGTCCCTATGGCTATTCAATTTGGGAGCAGATGCAGGCCGAGGTGGATCGCCGCATCAAGCGCGCCGGTGCCAAGAACGCCTACTTCCCGTTGTTCATCCCCGAGAGCTATCTCAAGCGTGAAGCTGAGCACGTCGAAGGTTTCAGCCCCGAACTCGCAGTCGTCACCGTTGCTGGTGGCAAGGAACTTGAAGAGCCAGTTGTGGTTCGTCCGACATCGGAAACCGTCATCGGCGAGTTCATGGCCAAGTGGGTCCAGAGCTACCGAGATCTTCCACTGTTGTTGAATCAGTGGGCCAACGTTGTTCGTTGGGAACTTCGCCCGCGAGTCTTTCTGCGTACCAGCGAGTTTCTTTGGCAAGAAGGCCACACCGCCCACGTCAGCGAAGACGATGGCCGCCAGTACGCCGAACGAATTCTGCACGAGGTCTACGAGTCATTCATGCATGACGTTCTTGCTATGCCTGTTGTTGTTGGGCGAAAGACGGCGAAGGAACGCTTTGCTGGCGCAACGAACACGATGACATGCGAAGCAATGATGGGCGACGGAAAAGCGTTGCAAATGGGTACGAGTCATGAACTCGGTCAGAACTTCGCAAAGGCGTTCGACATCCAGTACCTCGACAACGAAGGCACCCAGCAACATGCATGGACAACTTCGTGGGGTGTCTCCACACGCATGGTCGGTGGACTCATCATGTGTCACGGCGACGACAATGGTTTGCGCATCCCGCCAGCCCTCGCGCCAGTGCAGGTTGTAGTGCTTGCCGTTCGTGATGACGACTCCGTCATCGAACGTTGCCGCATACTCGCCGAAGAACTCGCCGATGCTGGCGTACGCGTCGAACTCGATGTGCGCGTCGAAACCTCAATGGGTCGTCGTGCGACTGATTGGGAACTCAAGGGTGTTCCGGTTCGCCTCGAACTTGGTCCCCGAGATCTGACCGAAGGTGTCGTCACCCTGGCCAACCGTTTCACCGGCGCAAAGGATGCAGTTGCACTCAATGGCATCGCAGCCACTGTTGCGGCCGCTCTCGATGCGGGTCAGGCCCAGCTCCTTGCCGAGGCCACCGCTCGTCGCAACTCGCGCACGGTCGATGTCTCCTCTATTGCTGAAGCCGCTGAAGCCGCCGCTACTGGGTGGGCCCGGATCCCTTGGGTAAGCCTGGGCACCGACGGCGAGGCCGAACTGGCGAAATCAAGTGTCACGGTGCGCTGCCTTGTGATGCCGGATGGCTCGCTGCCGGCCTCCGATAACGCCGACGGCGCCATTGCGATCGTCGCCCGCTCGTATTGAGCCCGTACTGATACGAGCCAAAAACCCGTCTGAACTGGGGTTTCTTGGCTGAATCGGTGGGTGAGTACGAAACCCCGGGTGGTCGTTTCTGGGTCGAGGGGTCTACACTCCTCCCATCGCAATCGTTCTGCAGTACTGACGAAGGCGTGGGCTTTTGCCCACGCCTTTTGTTTCGGCCGGATTATGGCGATGACCCTGCAGTCAGTGACCTTTGAAACCCTTTGAAAGGAGGCCAACAATGAGCGTGTCCGCACGTGTACGAGCACTTATCGAACCATTGGTGGCCGCCGAGGGTCTCGAACTGTTCGATCTTGAACAAGCTGGTCCCGTCCTGCGAGTCACGGTCGATCGTCAAGGTGGCGTCAGCATCGACGACATCACCAAAACGACCCGAGCAATTTCGCGGGCGATCGACGAACACGATCCCATTTCGAGCAGCTTCACACTCGAAGTGTCCAGCCCCGGTCTTGAACGCGTACTTCGTACACCTGCTCACTATGCGTGGGCGGTTGGTCGCACCGTTGCGATCAAGACATTCCCGAATCATCCGGTTGGTCGTCGGTTCTCCGGCACCGTTACCGGTTCGACCGACACCACGGTCACTATTGCCCTCGATGAACCACTCGGTGAGAGCATCACGCTCAACCTTGGTGAAATCGAAAAGGCGCACACCACATTCGTCTGGGGTCCCACACCCAAACCGGGCGGCCCCAAGAACGGCACGAAAGCCGTGAAGCCGGCGAAAGCTGCGCCAAAAACCACGAAGGCTAAGAAGGACGCGTCGAACGCGTCCCCCAAGGAAGAGAAGGTCCAGTCGTGATGAACTCCCCTGATCTCATCGAGGCACTCCAGGCACTCGCCGTCGACAAGGGAATCTCGATCGACACGCTGTTTGGCGCACTTGCCGACGCGTTCGAATCCGCTTACAAGCGGCTGCCAGATTCACAAGAGTATGCGTGGGTCATCATCGATCCCGATACCGGCGAAGTTCGTGTGATGGCCCAAGCCCTCGACGACGACGGTGTCCCCGAAGGCGAAGAGTTCGATGTCACCCCGCCGACCGAGGTGTGGGGTCGTGTTGCTGCGCAAACGATGAAGCAGGTCATGAACCAGCGCATTCGTGAAGCCGAGCGCGAAATGAAGTACGAGGAATACGCAGGTCGCGAAGGCGACATCGTTACCGGCATCATTCAGCAGACCGATGCGCGTTACACGCTGCTTGATCTTGGTCGCGTCGAAGCGCTTATGCCTCAGGCCGAACAGGTTCCCTACGAGCGTCCCGAGCCAGGTGCGCGCGTGAAGGCCTACATCGTCGAAGTGCGTAAGACCGCAAAGGGTCCGCAGATCGTCACAAGCCGCACCCATCCCGGTCTCATCAAGCGACTGTTCGAACTCGAAGTTCCCGAAATCGCCGACGGCGTTGTCGAGATCAAGGCCTGTGCTCGTGAACCAGGAGCACGTACCAAGATCGCTGTGTTGTCGAACGATTCCAACGTCGATCCCGTCGGCGCATGCGTCGGCGCACGCGGTGCTCGCGTTCGTATGGTCGTCAACGAACTTCGTGGCGAAAAGATCGACATCGTTCCCTTCTCTGATGAACCGGCCGACTTCGTCATGAAGGCGCTGTCGCCGGCCAAGGTCAAGGAAGTTCGTATTCACGAAGACACTGGCACCGCCGAGGTCATCGTTCCCGACTACCAACTCTCTCTGGCCATCGGCAAGGAAGGGCAGAACGCTCGCCTTGCTGCTCGTCTCACCGGTTGGCGCGTCGATATCAAGTCTGAAACCCAACTCGCCGAAGAAGAGGCCTACGCCAACCAGGATTGGGCCGAAGGCGAATGGGTCGTCGACGCTGAAACGGGCGAACAGGTGTGGCAGCCCGCCGAAGGTGGCGAAGCAATGTCCGCCGAGGCCTACGCACAAGCCGCTGAAGATGTTGAAGAGGCTGAAGTCGAAGCTGAAGTCGAAGCCGAAGTTGTGGCCGAAGCCGAAGCCATCGTCGAGGCTGCCGAGGCAGAGGCCGCTGAAGAAACCGGTTCGGAAGATCCGGCGTAGTCGTCACCATTCCTCGTCCGACGCTGTGTCGTGCGAGGATAGAGACCCGTTCCGTGGCCGTGTCACGGCGGGTCGAGCCCATCTGACGCTTTGTTTGGTGGGTCCCGAATCACGATCACTGAGGTAGCAGTTGCCGTCCAACATCCGTGTGTACGAGCTGGCACGAGAACTAGGTCTCACGAATAAAGAGACCTTGGATCTGTGCGTCGCGCTCGGGATCGGCGTGAAGAGCCATTCCTCAAGCGTCGTCGAGCCTCAAGCTGACCGCGTCCGCCGCAAGGCCGAGCGTGAAGGCCTTGTGCGCGATGTGCAGCCCGAGGAACCAGAAGCTCCGGCCAAGAAGGCAGCGGCCAAGAAGACCGCGGCGAAGAAAGCTCCCGCCAAGAAAGCTCCGGCCAAGAAGGCTGCAGCAAAGAAGACTGCCGACGAACCGGACGAGGCCGAGGCTGCTGTCGCGCCCGCCGAACCGGAACCGGCAATTGTCGACGTTCCTGTCGCCGAGGTCGAGACGGCTGCTCCTGCACCCGAATCCGCACCTGAACCCGCACCCGCTCCTGCGCCGAAGCCGGCTGCACCGAAGCGTGTCATTTCGTCATCGGGTAGTTCTGGCCCGCGTCGCGAAGCACCGGCTGCTCCCGTTGCTCCTGCTCCTGCTCCTGCTCCTGCTCCTGTTGCGCCTGCAGCCGAGGCACCTGTTGCCCCGTCGGCACCGGCAGCACCGGCAGTTGGAGAGCCGGCCGCGCCTGCGGCACGCGCTCCGATGCCGCAGCGTCCTCCGACCTCGACGACGGGCAAGCCGATTCCGCCTCCTCCCGGCGGACGTCCCCCGATTTCTTCTACGGGTAAGCCCATCCCGCCGCCCCCCGGCATGCGTCGCGAAACACCTGCTCCTGGTGCGCGTCCTGGCGGTCGTCCTGGTGGTCCCGGTGCTGGTGGTCCTGGCGCTGGTGCTCGTCCTGGTGGCGGCGCCCCTGGTGGTCGTCCCGGTGGCGGAGGCTTTAACGGCCCTCGTCCCGGTGGTGGTCCTGGCGGTGGTGGTCCTGGCGGCGGCGGTCCTGGTGGCGGCTTTGGTGGTCCCGGTGGCGGCGGTCCCGGTGGCGGCGGTCCCGGCGGTGGCGGCCCTGGTGGTCGTCCCGGTGGCGGCGGTCGTCCTGGTGGTGGCCCTGGCGGTCGTCCCGGTGGTCCGCGTCCGAAGCGCAAGGGTCGTCGTCGTCGTAACCGCGACGAACTTCAGCCGATCGACGCACCGAGCTACACACCTCGTGAAGCGCCAATCCCGGTTGGTGAAGTTGTCGTAGAGCGCGCGTCAACTGCGCAGGATCTCGGCCCCAAGATGAATCGCACGGCGGCCGACGTCGTTCGCTTCCTCATGCAACAGGGCGAAATGGTCACCGCTACGCAATCGCTGAGCGACGACATGATCGAACTCTTTGCTGCCGAAATCGGCGCATCGATTCGGCTCGTCAATCCCGGCGAAGAACAAGAAGTCGAGCTGCAGAAGATGCTCATGCTCGAAGAAGATGTCGACGACGCAACCTACGAAGCGTGGGACCATCGTCCGCCGGTCATCACCGTTATGGGTCACGTCGATCACGGCAAGACCAAACTTCTTGATCAGATTCGTAATGCCAATGTTGTTGCTGGCGAGGCTGGTGGCATCACCCAGCACATCGGCGCTTATCAAGTCACCCAAGACGGACGCGCGATTACGTTCCTCGACACTCCTGGTCACGAAGCGTTCACCGCTATGCGTGCTCGTGGTGCCGATGCAACCGACGTCGTCATTCTTGTGGTCGCTGCCGACGATGGCGTCATGCCGCAAACGATTGAAGCTATTAATCACGCGAAGGCTGCCGACGTTCCGATCATTGTTGCCATCAACAAAGTCGATCGCGAGAACGCTGATCCCACCCGCGTGATGCAGCAGTTGTCTGAACACGAGCTCGTCCCCGAAGCATGGGGCGGCGAAACCGTCATGGTGGAAGTCTCCGCACTTCAGAACCTCGGAATCGACGATCTTCTCGAGAACGTGCTCATCATGGCCGACCTCGAAGACCTTCGAGCCAACGCCGATGGCCGTGCTCGCGGCGTCGTACTCGAATCAAATCTCGATATTGGTCGAGGCCCAGTGGCCACGGTGCTCGTGCAACACGGAACGCTGCGCGTTGGCGATCCACTCGTTGCCGGTGCTGCGTGGGGTCGCGTCCGCGCAATCATCGACGATCAGGGAAACACGATCAAAGAAGCGGGTCCCTCGGCTCCGGTTCAGGTACTTGGTCTTTCCGACGTCGCCGTCGCCGGCGACCGTTTCGTTGTTGCTCCCGACGAGAAGACCGCTTCGAAGGTTGCCGCAACTCGCGAGCATTGGCTCCGGGTTGCCACAATCGGCCGAGAAGCTCATGCAATGAGCGGTGGCGCCAAGCTCGAAGACATCTTCCAACAGATTCAGGCAGGCGAATCAGCAACGCTCAACCTCATTCTGAAGGCCGACGTTACCGGTTCGCTCGAAGCACTTACCGAAAGCCTCAAGCGACTCGAACGCGACGAAGTCAAACTCGCATTCGTGCACCGCGCTGTTGGTGGCATCACCCAGAACGATGTCCAGTTGGCGGCCACGTCCAACGCCACGATCATCGGCTTCAATGTCCGACCCGATCGTCAGGCTCGTGAACTGGCCGACACCGAGCACGTTGAAATTCGTGCCTACGAAATCATTTACCAGGTGCTTGAAGATATTGAGAAGGCCATGCTTGGTCTTCTCAAGCCTGAGTACGAAGAAATCGTCACAGGTGAAGCCGAGGTTCGCGAGATCTTCCGTGTGCCCAAGGTCGGCGCTATTGCCGGCTGTTACGTCACCAACGGTCAGATCACTCGCGGCACCAAGGTGCGCTTCCTTCGTGAAGGAACAATCATCTGGAAGGGTTCGGTCGCATCGCTCCGCCGCTTCAAGGACGATGTCCGCGAAGTTGCGGCTGGCTTCGAGTGCGGTATCGGTCTTACCGATTTCCAAGACCTCAAGCCTGGCGACATCATCGAAACCTACGAAGACCGCGAGATTCCGCGCACCTAAGTTGTGTCCGACGGTTCGCCGTTCGGATTCCTTAGGGTCAACCAGGAGGCGTTTGCATGAGTCGACGAAGCAACCACGGCTCGGCCCGTCAGTATCCGCGTACCGCTCGACTCAACGAGTTGTTACGCGAGATCATCGCGGGCGAACTCGAGCGCATGGATGACGATCGTCTCCATCTCGTGACCATTACTTCAGTTGATATCGAAGGCGATCTTCGCCACGCCAAGGTGTACTTCGATTCGATCCAAGATGAAGAAGGCGATCCCGAGGTTCTTGAAGCATTCGGCGAGATTCGCTACAAGCTGCAGTCGGCGATTGGCCGTGAAGCGCGTATGAAGCGCACGCCGGAACTTTCGTTTGCGCCCGATCCTGCTGTTCGGGCCGGCGCGCGTATCGAATCGTTGTTGGCCGAAGGCCCCCGACCGGAACCCGACGCCACCGAATCGTGAGCGCGAAGAAGCGTGACGACGGACCCGACGGGCTCGTCGTCGTCGACAAGGACGCGGGCTGGACCTCGCACGATGTTGTTGCGAAATCGCGCGGCTTGCTGGGCACGCGCAAAGTCGGACATTCGGGAACACTCGACCCCGACGCCACGGGTGTGCTTTTGCTGGGCGTCGGTCGCGTGACGCGTCTGTTGAAATATCTCACCGCGTTGCCCAAGACCTACACCTGCGAAATTGTCTTCGGAACGGAAACCTCGACACTCGACGCCGCCGGCGAGGTCACAGCAACGCACGACATGTCGGGCCTCACATTTGCGCAGGTTGAAGCAGCAGTTCCGCAACTCACTGGTGACATCATGCAGATTCCCCCGATGGTGTCGGCAGTGAAGATCGACGGAAAGCGATTGCATCAACTCGCGCGTGAAGGAATCGAAGTTGAGCGAGCGCCACGCCCGGTCACCATTCATCGCTTCACCGTTGCACCGACAAGTGATCCGCTTGTCGTCATTGCCGAGGTCGAGTGTTCCTCGGGCACATATGTGCGCACGCTGGCCGCAGATCTTGGTCATGCTCTTGGCGGGGGAGCGCACCTGCGTGAACTCCGACGTACTGCCATCGGCTCGTTCACACTCCCTGAAGCGCATGCACTTGAAACGGTGTCGCCCGACGTGCTCCTCACTCCAGTCGAGGCGATGCGGGACAACCCCACCGTGGTGGTGTCCGAGGCAGAGCGAATCGACGTTGGCCACGGAAAGGTCCTGACGATCGATGAACGGTTCGTCGGCGAGGGTCCCTGGGCGGTTACTGACGGCGAGGGTCGCCTGCTCGCGATGTATATCGCTCATCGGGATGGCACTGCCAAGCCCGATGTTGTCGTTGCCCCGGTCGACGGACGGTAGCGTTCGATCGGTCATGGACGTCTTCTACGACAACGACGAAGCACATCTCGCTGGACAGGGTTCCGCTGTCACGATCGGCGCGTTCGATGGCGTCCATCGCGGCCACCGTCAGGTCATCGCCACGTTGCGTGGGCTGGCCACCGAGCGAAACCTTCGAACCGTGGTCGTTACCTTCGACCGTCATCCGGCATCAGTCGTTCGGCCCGAGTCTGCGCCGCTGCTCCTCACCGATCTCGACCAGAAGCTTGAGCTGCTTGCCGAATGCGGTGTCGATGTTGCGTTTGTCGTGCGCTTCGATGAACAACGGGCGCAAGAAACAGCAGCCGAATTCATTACGGCCGATCTCGTGGGAACGCTCAACGCAAAGCTGGTTACCGTCGGAAGCGACTTCCACTTTGGCAATAAGCGCACTGGGAACGTGGAACTCCTCACTGAGATGGGAAATGGTCTCGGTTTCGAGACGCTGGCCCACGAGCTCGTTGACCTAAACGGACAGCCTTCGACTGAGTCGGTGTCGTCAACGCGAATCCGCGCCGCATTGCGCGGTGGCGATCTCGACTCGGCAAATGCGATGTTGGGTCGCCCCCACGAGGTGCGCGGTGTTGTGGGTCATGGCGATGGTCGCGCGCGCGACCTCGGATTCCGCACGGCAAACCTTGCGATCCCTGAAACGATCTGTCTTCCCGCCGATGGCATCTACGCAGGTTGGTGTCGCACGCCCGATGGCATCAATCGGGCTTGCGCCATATCGCTTGGTCGCCGTCCCACGTTCTATGAATTCGCCGATACATCACTGCTCGAGGCACACCTCATCGACTTCGACGCTGACCTTTATGGACAAGAACTCGCTGTGCAGTTCGTCGCTCATCTTCGAGATGAACTGAAATTCGATTCGGTCGACGCGCTCATCGCCCAAATGGGCAAAGACGTCGATCAGTGTCGGACCCTGTTGTTCGGTTGATTCTCCGCTGGGCGACCACTCACTCGGGAGCGCCACCCATGACCTCGATGCCGTGCCGGGCACATCAGCAGGCCGGTTTCTGAGGAGTACGCCACCAATCCCTTATCCTCGATAACACTGGCGAATAGCGACGCGCCGATGAGGGGCCGCGACGAGTCATTGACGCAATCACGGACGCAATCACGCCTCTCGGGACTACCATCTTTTTGTCGGGGGGGCGGGCCCGCGGCAGGAGCGGAGGCGCATCCGATGCCCGATTCCGAAAGTGATTCCGACGCGGACAGTGTCTCGCTGGAAGGCACTTCCTGGGCAAATGGGGGGATGTTGAACGGAATCGAGGCTCACATGACCATGGATCTTTCGGGTGACCCGTCGCCCTCTTATTGCACGGCCCAATTCGCCGGCCTTGTCAAGCGTCTGCACCGCGTTCGCTCCGTCGCACTTCTCGCGATCGCAGGTGCTGTGCTCGCGTCTGTGGTTCCAGCGGCCCCGGCGGGAGCTACGCAAGTGCCACTCAGTTACGGTGCTGGAACGTTCAACACGTTCCTTGCTCGTGTAGACAGCTGGCAGCCATCAGGTGACATCAGCGCAGACAACGATCCGGCGCAAAGCTACTCACTGGAATTCGATCCGCTGATCGTGCATGTAGAGCGCGATCTAGTCACTCAGACGTTACGTGAACTCTTGCGCTTCGCCGGCTCACCACGACTCGCGTCTCTCCATGTCATCGTCGCGCGTGATGCCTCGTTCATGAAGGACGCGCTCATCCGCAGAGATGTTGAGAACTCTGCCTACGTTGACGCTGCCGAGCTCGCCAAAGCGCTTACATCCATCGACGACTTCGCCGAGTCCGGCCTGTCATACGGTGTTCGGGGCCCCTTCCAACCACACATAGACCCACTACCGCACCAGACGATCTTGGTTCTCGACAAGTACGCCCCATCAGCCGAGGCCCTCGCGCAACTGATGGCGGTCGAGACGGGGACAGCCATAGTGCGCTCTAACGCGACGGGAACGATGTCCTCACCCTTCCCATGCTGGGCGGCTGAGGGCACTGGCTGGGGTATTGGTACTGCGGCCTTGGCCCGCACGACACGACACACAAGTACCTCGCCGTTTGATGTCACCGCGTGGAGAAACGAGCGTCTTGCTCAGCTCGGCCAGCTCTTTGCTGACGACATGGACGTTGTCCGTGGAATGGGCGCCTCGGAGACCTTCGGCAGGACGAAGTCCAACCCCTGTCTTCTCCAGCCAGGAGTTGGGCATTTGCAGGGAATGATGTTTGTTGAGGGTCTCGTCGCTCGTGACGGTGTCCAGGCGTTGCTGGATTGGAACTCCGGATCGTTCGGCCGGGACTGGCGAACCGTCTTCCAGGAGGTCTATGCACAAAGTGTCGAGTCCGCCTATGAAGCCTTCTTGCAGGGCGCGATCCCTGAGCTGCTGGCTCTTGCAGCCGAACGCGCACCGGTACCCGAACCTGCACCGATGTCCGATCCGGTTGCGCCGGTCTTCACTGGCTGAACACCGGTCGGTGCCGCAACAGCACTGCCGCGTCTCCTGCAACGTCGTGGTGTAAGAACTCGACCAATTTCATCATCGACATCACCGGCTACTGGCTCTGAACAATCCGGAAGCGCTGGTTCTTCAGCGGTGACGTCTACTGGGCGGCCGCTGCTACCAGGGTTCGTCAGGAATGGCGAAGTGCTCGCTGTAAGCACGCATCTGTTCGCGGCGAGCCGGCACATCGATACCGATCTGATCGACGTCGTAGATGACCTTGCCGAATCGGTCGCGCTCATGAGTGGCTCCGTACTCGGCCAGCGCTGCTTCGGCTCGTTCATCCATGGGCTGTCCAGCGAGTTCGTAGATGCGGCGAATAGTGCCGAGGTCATCGCCCATGAACTCGTCGAACCGAATGTCCATCGATTGTTCTGGCCCGCCAAGAAGTGCGCGATCGCGCATGGCTGCATTGAGCATGTCGTTGAGGCGGTCGGCCCAATAGTTCGAAACGGCAACCGGGTCGACTGGCGACAACGATGTGCGTGCTGAATACGACACCATCGTTCCCATCGAAACCATCACGGAAATGGGATCACGGTGGGTGACGAGGAAGGTGGCGTCGGGGAACGTTGTTGCAAGTGGACCGAACTGTTCCAGATGCTGTGGTGATTTCAGGATCCAACGTTCGCCACCACGCAAGAACTGGCACGCTTTCAACACGGTCTTCATGTACTCATAGTGCGGTGTCTGATCGTGCGACTTGTAGTAGTCACGCCAGGACGGCATCGGTGCCATGGTTTCGAACATCATCGTCGAGAAGTCGATCGCGAGAATTTGGATCTCTTCGTGCACGTGCCATGTCGTCATCTCATGCATGCGATTGAAGTCCGGCATGATCATGTCCATGATCTGCAGTCCGGCTTCTGTCCGTGCCAGTCGCGGATCTTCGGGGGTGTTAGCGAGCGAGGCTTCATCAAGCGAAGGAACTGGTTGGATGCTTTCCCAATAGGGAAGTGAACGAAGAGCGGGATCGCAAGCAATTAAATTGTGTAGGTGAGTCGTGCCGGTGCGGGGGAGTCCAGCGATGATGATCGGCGCTTTGATCTCGATGTCGTGAATCTCTGGGTGTCGAGCCAAAAGGTCGGCGAGCAGCAAACGGTTCTTTAGAAGTGTGCTCATGAACGAACCGGCCGAGATGCGGCCCATCGGAGAGAGCGGAGCTTCGGTATCGAGTGCGTTCAGCAACACCTCGAGGCGTTCCACGAAATCCATTGGACCGAAATTTTCGAGACCAGTTTCGGCCGCCGCTTGTGTCATGAGTGCGTCGGCGTTGAGTTCGATCATGTCTGCGAAAGGTGCGGCACCTTCGAAGATTGCCTGAGCCTCGGGCGAGAACTGTGGGTCGGCAAGATCATCGAGGCGTTTTGGCGCCGGTCGTTTTGAAGCAGACATGGTTCCCCTTTGGGCTCGTCCCCCGACGAGCGAACCCGCATCGTAGGGCCGAAAATCCCTAGGGGTGAATGGAATCTCGCCAAATCGGACAGCGGTGGTCGAAATGCCGAATGTGGGCGTGAACGCCCTCGCTGGTACCGTAACTGGGTCGGTTCACACCCTGTGAGCCGTGAAGCCCCTCCCGATTGCGCCAGGAACACGTTCCAGCGGATCACGGAGCTGGGTCCAAAACCCACCAGAAAGAACTTGCATGTCTGCTGAACCCGCAAACCTTCCGCCGAAGGCTGGCACGATCGCCGAACACCGGACGCACCCTACCGACACTGGGTCGCCCGAAGTTCAGATCGCACTACTGACCGACCGCATCAACCACCTGACTGAGCATCTCAAGTCACATAAGAAGGACCACCACAGCCGTCGTGGACTTCTCATGCTCGTTGGTCGTCGTCGCCGCCTGCTCGATTACGTCAAGAAGAACGACGTCGAGCGTTACCGCTCGATTATCGCAAAACTCGGCTTGCGCCGATAGTTGCGAACCGGGGGACGACCATCGTGGTCGTCCCCTCGCTGTTCCTGTCTGGGAACAGCACCCCGGCGATACTGCGTTGTCAGTTGCCGGAGGTGAGTATCGGATCACTGCTCCGATGTTCACCTCTGGGAACTGGTTACGGGGTCGCCTCCAACTGACGGACCAATGTCCGTCTCACAAAGGAGACACACGTGGCTGATGCCATTTCCGTCGACGCCGCCATTCCCGGCGATGCCGACAAGACCATTACCTTTTCGGCCGGCAAACTTGCCGGTCAGGCTGACGGTGCAGTGACCGTCCGCGTTGGCGACACTGTCATGCTCGTCACCGCTACAGCGGCAAAGAGTGCACGTGAAGGTGCCGACTTCTTCCCGCTCACCGTCGATATCGAAGAGCGCATGTACGCCGCGGGTCGCATCCCCGGTTCGTTCTTCCGTCGTGAAGGCAAGTCTTCCGACCAGGCCATCCTCACCTGCCGTCTTATGGACCGCCCGTTGCGTCCGTGCTTCCCCGACGGCTTCCGTAACGAGGTGCATGTTGTTGGCACCGTGCTTGCGGCCGACCTCGTCAATCCGCACGATGTCATCGCCATCAATGGCGCATCTGCGGCACTCAGCCTTTCCGGTATCCCATTCGACGGCCCCATTGGCGCCGTTCGTCTTGCGTTTACCGCTGATGGTCAATGGATCCCGCACCCCACGTACGAAGAGGGTTCGGAAAGCCAGTTTGAAATCGTTGTCGCTGGTCGTGCGCTGAATGGCAACGACGTTGCGATCTCCATGGTCGAAGCCGGTGGCACCGAAGCACAGTGGCCTGCGATGCAGGACGGCGCCCCCAAGGTTGACGAAGCGGAACTTGCTCGTGGCCTCGAAGCCTCGAAGCAGTACATCCTTCAGTCGATCGCTGCGCAGAACGAACTTGTTGCCAAGGTTGGCAGCAAGCCTCCGATGCCTTACTCGGTCACTTCTGACTACACGCCAGAAGTTCTTACTGCCATGCAGGCCAAGCGCGAGCAGATCCTTGCGACGCAGGTCATTTCCGACAAGTCCGCTCGTCTTGAAGCCGAAGCAGCGCTTCGCGATCAGCTTGTTGCGGAACTTGCTCCGCAGTTTGCCGGCGTCGATGGTGCCGACAAGCAGCTCAAGGCCGCGTTCCGCTCGGTCACCAAGGCCGTTGTTCGTTCACGCATCGTGAATGAAGGCGCTCGTATCGATGGTCGTGGCCCGAAGGACATCCGTTCCCTCTCTTCCGAGGTCGGCGTCCTTCCGTCAGTGCATGGTTCGGGTCTCTTCCAGCGTGGCGAAACCCAGGTCCTCAATGTCACCACGCTTGGTATGCCTCGCATGGAGCAAATGATCGACGCTCTTGGCGATGTGACCCGCAAGCGTTACATGCACCATTACAACTTCCCGCCGTACTCCACTGGTGAAACTGGTTTCATGCGTGGACCAAAGCGTCGCGAAATCGGACACGGCATGCTCGCTGAGCGTGCACTCGTCCCCGTGCTTCCCACGCCAGAAGAGTTTGCCTACACAATTCGTACCGTGTCCGATGTTCTTTCCTCAAACGGATCGACCTCGATGGGTTCGGTGTGTGGTTCAACACTTTCGATGATGGACGCTGGCGTTCCGCTGCGTGCACCAGTTGCTGGCATCGCAATGGGCCTCGTGTTTGCCGATGGCAAGTACACGACTCTTACTGACATCCTCGGCGCTGAAGATGCATTCGGCGACATGGACTTCAAGGTTGCCGGAACTGCCGAATTCGTTACTGCTCTTCAGCTCGATACCAAGATCGAAGGCATTCCCGCCGACGTTCTTGCTCAGGCGCTGCAGCAGGCGAAGGAAGCCCGTCTCGCCATCCTCGAAGTTATGGCTGGCGCAATTGCCAAGCCTCGCGATGAAGTTGGCGAAACTGCGCCGAAGATCATCAGCTTCGAAATCCCGATGGACAAGATCGGTGAAGTCATCGGCCCCAAGGGCAAGGTCATCAACGCCATTCAGCAAGAGACCGGCGCCGACATCAGTGTCGACGACGATGGCTCTGTTGGTCGCGTCAGTATCGGTTCCACCGATGGTGGTGCTGTGGCCGAGGCCGAGCGTCAGATCCGTCTCATCCTCAACCCGCCGACCGCTGAAGTTGGCCAGGTGTACCAGGGCCGCGTTGTGAACGTCACCAAGTTCGGTGCGTTCGTGAACATCCTCCCGGGTCGCGATGGTCTTCTTCACATCTCCAAGATCGGTGGCGGCAAGCGCATCGACAAGGTTGAGGATGTTCTCGACCTTGGCGACGCAGTTGAAGTGCGCGTCGACGATGTCGATCCCAATGGCAAGGTGTCTCTTTCCATGGCGAGCACCCCGGTGGCAGAAGCCTCCGAAGGTGACGCGACGGAAACCGAAAGCGCACCTCGCGAGTCCGCACCAGTTCCGGCTGCTCCGGCATCCGCAGATGAAGCAACCGATGGCGCCGAGCGCGAGTACGTCTCGTTTGAAGATGCCTTCGACGCAGAAATCAGTTCGGAACTGGGCGACCTTGGTCCCACCAGTGAAAACCGTGGTGGCGGCGATCGTCGCAACGGTGGACGTCGAGGCGGCAACCGTCGCCGCTGAGTCCGTTTCCGCCGTGTCGGTGAACGACGCGGATATCGAACGAACCGAGCTGGCCTCGGGTGTGCGTGTCATTACTGAACGTATGCCCGAGGCCCGTTCCGTCTCGGTTGGTATGTGGTTCGCAGTTGGTTCGCGCGACGAACCTGCGTCCATCGCTGGCGCATCGCATTTCCTCGAGCACTTGTTATTCAAGGGCACAGAAGAACGAACTGCCCGGTCGATTGCCACAGCAGTCGATGCAGTCGGGGGCGAAATGAACGCGTATACAAGTCGCGAGCACACTGCGTATTACCTGCGTCTTCCTGTGAGCGAGTTGCACGCGGGCGTTGAATTGTTGGCCGATGTCGTGAGTGCACCGGCATTTCGTCCGGCTGAACTCGACGCCGAGCGCGAAGTAATTATTGAAGAACTTCTCATGAGTGAAGACACTCCTGACGATCTTGTCCTTACGTCGCTGTATGAGAGTTTGTACCCGGAACATCCTCTCGGTCGCGAAACTCTCGGTGACCATGACACTGTTGCGGCGATGACGCGTGACGATGTCGCGTCGTTCCATGCGCAGTGGTATCGCCCATCGAACTTGGTTGTCGCTGCTGCAGGCGCGCTCGAGCATCAGCAAGTTGTCGATGCTCTTGGTCCGTTGTTTGCCGGAACTGAATCAGGTGCAGCTCCTTCTCGGAATGCTCCCGAGGCCCACCTGCAATCGCTTGTGCAGATTGATCGCCCCATCGAACAGGTGCACGTCGCAATCGGATGGCGGGGACTGTCCCTTGCTGACGAAGATCGCTACGCCATGTGGGTCGCCAATCATGTTCTTGGTGGCGGCATGTCGAGCCGACTCTTTCAAGAGATTCGGGAATCTCGCGGCTTGGCCTACTCGGTCTTTTCCTCCCCGTCTTCGTATTCCGATGCTGGCTCTCTCATCGTCTACGCCGGCACAGCGTTGGCTCGACTCGAGGAGCTGCTCGCCGTCACCGACGAAGTCCTTGACGCCTTCCTTGCCGATGGCATTACTGAAGAAGAGCATGCGGTTGCGCTTGGGTATCTCGAAGGTTCGATGTTGCTAGGGCTTGAAGACAGCGGTTCTCGTATGGCCCGCCTTGGGACGGGCCTCGTAACTCGCAATGACATCACGTCAATCGATGAACACGTACGTCGAATCCGGGCTGTGACAACCGAAGAAGTGCATTCGGTAATCTGCCGTGTCCTTGGTTCTCCACGTGCAGTCTCGGCGGTTGGCCCATTAGGTAAAGGATCTGCTGCACTCGAACGCTTCGCCTGCGGCTAGTTTCACCCCATGACGTTGCGCGTTGGAGTCTTCGGTGCTGGTGGACGGATGGGAAGCACGGTGTGCCGTGCGGTCGATGGCGATCCTGCGTTAGAGCTTGTTGCTGCAGTCGACCCTCATCACGCAGGCCTCGATATGCGCCAAGTCACCGGCTGCGATCGTCCGTTCCAGGTCTCCGCCGATGGCCAAGCATTTCTCGATGCCAAGGTCGACGTGGTCATCGATTTCACGCACCTCGAAGCCGCTCGCACCAATCTTTTGTGGCTTGCCGAGCACGGCATCAACGCTGTCACTGGAACGACCGGCTTCTCCGACGCCGATCTTCAATCATTTCGTGATCAGTTCACCAATTCAAACTGCGTGATCGCACCGAACTTCGCGATCGGCGCCGTTCTTATGATGCGATTTGCAGAACTCGCAGCACCGTTCTTCGAAACTGCGGAAATCATTGAGTTGCATCACGATGCAAAGATCGATGCGCCTTCGGGCACGGCAATGCTTACGGCCGAGAGAATGGCCGAAGCCTCGGCGGAGTGGGCTGCCGACCCGACTACGACAGAAATCCTTCCCGGTGCGCGCGGAGGCAAAGGTCCTGCCGATATCCGTGTTCATTCACTGCGATTGCGTGGGATGGTTGCCCATCAAGAGGTAGTGCTCGGCACGACCGGGCAGACCCTTACGCTGCGTCACGATTCCTACGACCGTGACTCCTTTATGCCCGGCGTTTTGCTGGCAACCAAGGCCGTTGCCGATCGACCCGGCGTCACTATTGGGCTCGACTCGCTGCTCGACCTCTAAACCCAGAGCCAATCAGTCAGGGTCGGTATCGCCTGCTGGTGGAATGTGCCCGAGTTCGATCTCGTCGGCGGCATCTTCGAGTTCGCGGAAGGCATCGATTTCTTTTCGCCCACGGCGTAGTTCGCTGATCCAGAAAATGGCAACGAGCGAGATGGACATGACGAGCAATGGAATTCGCCAATTCGCAATGAAGCCGAGTAGTGAATCGAGCGGTCCGGAAAACACGTCGCCGACGACCTGAATCATGAGTAACCGACTGATAGTTCCGACAATGTTCAATGCCGCAAACTTGACCGGATGCATTTTTGCTGCGCCGGCAATGAGACACATGTAGTTGTTGGGGAACAATACGACGAGTGGTGCGCCCCACTTGCCGAACCAACCTTCGACGGTGCGCATGTAGCGACCTGTGGTTGGTGTGCGGCGCTCCATCCATGTGAGGGCCGCTTCGCCATAGAACCAGCCAAGAGCGAAGAAGAATGGATCGGGCAGGAGAAGTCGGAGAGTTCCAATGACGAAAAACCACAGGGACGAGACATGGTTGACGACAAGCACCAGATAGCGGTTCTTGGCGCTGAGGCTGATGAGAAGCAGCGGGTTGCTATTGACCAGGTCGGGCCAAAGAGCGTCGGCGATGTAGCTAGCCACAACCATTGCCAGGATTGGGACAATGAGGAGTAGTAGGTGGCGGCGCCCGAGGCGGGGCTGAGCGGGGGGTTCGGTTTCGGCTGACAAGACCTAGATCCTCTCACGTACCATTCAGGCCAAGTACGCGACCGGTGGGTCGCCTTAATTGGGGGAGTCAGTGATGAAGGGTCTTATGCAGGACGGTCCACTCGTCCTCACCAATCTCTTTGATCGGGCCGAGAAGTTGTTTCCTGAGAAAGAAATCGTTACAGCGACGGCTGTGGGGATTGAGCGGGAGTCCTATGGTCAATGGGCCGAGCGCACGCGTCGCCTCGGTGGCGTCCTCGACGATCTTGGGATTAGTGCCGACGGTCGTGTCGCCACCTTTGCGTGGAATACCGCGCGGCACCTCGAGCTCTACTTCGCCGCTCCGTGTTCGGGCCGTGTGCTGCACACCCTGAACATTCGGTTGTTCCCCGAACAGGTCACCTACATCGTGAACCACGCGGAAGACGAAGTGATCTTTGTCGACAAGTCACTGCTTGGGCTCTTGTGGCCGTTGGTGGATACGTTCACCACCGTTCGTCACATCGTTGTGATGGATGACGGTATGGGGGAACTGCCGACCGATACCGGTGGTCGCCTTCTTCATGATTATGAAGCGCTACTTGCAGCTGCGAGTCCTGTTGAGTGGAACATCACCGACGAGAATCAAGCGGCATCAATGTGTTACACGAGCGGCACTACGGGCAACCCGAAGGGTGTCGTGTATTCGCATCGTTCAACCTGGTTGCACACGATGGCGGGAATGATGGCTGACGGTTTGGGTGTTGGCGAGCGCGACACAATCCTCCCAGTCGTGCCAATGTTCCATGCCAATGCGTGGGGTCTTGCGCACATCGGTGTTGCGTCGGGTGCCAAGTTGGTGATGCCCGGTCCGGGCCTTTCGCCGAAAGCGATTGTCGATCTCATTGAGTCTGAGCGCGTCACGGTCGCAGCAGGTGTGCCGACGATTTGGATGGGAGTTCTCAACGAAATCGACGGGCGCGATGTTTCAAGCCTTCGGGGAATTCCTTGCGGCGGTTCAGCCGTGCCGAAGCATCTCTCCGAGGCATATCGCGAAAAGATTGGCATCCCAATTTTGCAGGCTTGGGGAATGACTGAAACCAGTCCATTGGCGTCGGTGGCCAAGATTAAGTCGACCATGCTTTCGTTATCCGAAGACGAACAAGCGGACTACCGCGCGTCCATCGGCATTCCAGCGCTTGGTGTCCAGGCGCGGATCGCTGATCAGGTCACAGGCGAAGAAGTTCCTTGGGATGGGGAAACCAGTGGTGAACTGCAAGTCACTGGTCCATGGGTGGCGAGCGAGTATTACAACGACTCGCGTTCGCCCGAGTCGTTTACCGCCGACGGTTGGTTGAAGACCGGCGACGTTGCGACCATCGATGCAGAAGGGTTCATGCGCATCGTCGACCGTACGAAAGATGTTGTGAAGTCGGGTGGCGAATGGATCTCTTCGGTGGAACTCGAGAATGAAATCATGGCCCACCCTGCCGTTGCTGAAGCAGCTGTTATTGCGGTGAAGCATCCGAAGTGGTCAGAGCGGCCACTGGCCTGCGTGGTGGTGAAGCCGGGTGAGACTTTGACCCGCGAAGAGGTTCTTGCGTTCCTCAATGGTCGAGTGGCGAAGTGGTGGCTGCCCGACGATGTGGTGTTCATCGACGAAATCCCGAAGACCTCAGTAGGAAAGTTCTCGAAGCGAGACCTTCGGGACCAATTCGCTGGCTACGTCCTGCCGACGGTCTGAACGAATACTGGTGGCTGCGCCCCGATTCCCGGGGCGTAGTTCGCCACGCCTAGCCTGACCACTGTGTATCGGTTCCTGCTCAAACCCCGTTGGATCCTGTCGCACATCTTCGTTCTTGTTGTTGTCGGAATGATGATCAACTTCGGCTTCTGGCAACTCAATCGACTTGATGAGCGAAAAGTTTCAAATGCCGTCGTAACCGATGCGATGAAGCAACAACCGCAACCGCTTTCGATCGTCCTGCCTGCAGGTCCGGCAGCAACAACCGAGCAGGTGAAGGCGGCGGATTACCAACCGGTGTATGTCACCGGTGTGTATCTGGTGGAGGCCCAAGTTCTCGTCACGAATCGAACAAACAACGGTGCGCCGGGGTATTGGGTGGTGACGCCATTGGTTCAGGCCGATGGCACGGCGATCGCAATCAACCGAGGTTGGGTGCCGTACTCCTATACCGCCGACGGACCTTGGGACGACTTTGCGCCACCGTCGGGGACCGTGACAGTCCAGGGGCTCTTGCGACAATCGCAGGTTCGTGAAACCAACGGGCTTGTTTCATCGCCAACAGATCCCGAAGCCGGAACGCTTCGTATGTTGGCTCGCCTCGATGTTGGCCGTCTTGCTCAGCAGGTTGAAGAACAGATGATCCCGGGCTACATCTCGTTGCGGGCTCAGGACCCTGCACAAAACGATCTGCCCATTCCGGTGCCACTGCCGGAACTCTCACAAGGACCCCACCTTGGTTACGCATTGCAGTGGTTCGCGTTTTCGCTCCTCACGATCATCGTGTACCCGCTTCTCTTGCGCAGGTATGCCAAGCGAAAGCAGATGGACGGCGATGATGCCGAGGTCCTGGACGTGTCCGACGGGACTCACCTGGTCTGACACGACAGTGAGACAGATTCTCCGGTAATGTCTCAATTGTGACAGTGGCAGGAGTCGCCGATGCGAGGCAAGACATTTCGGTCCCCGATCGAATCGTCGCGGCCGCTGGTCGGCTGATCGCTTCGCAAGGCCTCCGGGCAACGAGTGTTGATGACATCGCCGCATCGGCCGGGTGTGGTCGAGCGACCGTCTATCGCTATTTCCCCGGTGGTCGAGCAGAACTTCTCGACGTCACGCTGGACCAAGGAGTCGATCGAATCTTCGCTTCGTGTTCGCAGGTCACCGACCACGCAGCAACGCTTGCGGAAGCAGCGGCAGGCACGATCAATATCGCAGTTCTTGAACTCTCGAACGATGAAGTTGTGCAGCAGTTATTGGTCGACGAACCCGACACGATCGCAACGCTCATCTCGCCGGTTCGGATTGAACCCCTTTTCGAGCGAGCCTCTGAATGGGGCATCGCAAACTTTTCGCGTTTCGTCGAACCCGCAGTTGCGGCGCATGTAGGCGAGTGGTGTGCCCGCGTTGTCACCGACCACCTTCGTTCACCCGCTCCAGTTATTGACATCACCGACGCCGCGCTCGCCCGAGCCCTCGTCGACACATTCTTGATTCCTACCCTCACCCCTGCGCTTGCAGCAGGTCTACCCAATTCCATTCGTAGTTTCTGAGAAGGAGAGCACCATGGCCAGCACCGAAGAAATCATTGGTCGACGCGATGTAAACGATGTTGAGCAGATCCTCATGATCTCCAACACCGACATCAACGCATCGATCCACGCCGTGAAGGACAACGCAGAAGCAATCTTCACATGGGACTACGAAAAGGGTGCTCGCCCTGCCCTCAACAAGTTGTACGAGAAGGCAAAGAATTCCCAGTGGAACGGTGAGACCGATCTCGACTGGTCGATCAATGTCGACCAAGAGGCCGTTGTGGTGGCCAATCAAGCTGCCAACAATCGCGGTCAGGGTCTTGATGTCTCCGGAACCATCTTCGAAAAGTGGGGCGAAAAGGAGTGGACAGAGCTTGGCATCCAGTCGCAGAACTGGACCCTGAGCCAGTTCATGCACGGCGAACAGGGGGCCCTGCTCTGCACCGCCAAGATTGTCGAAACTGTTCCGTGGATCGACGCCAAGTACTACGCCTCAACCCAGGTAATGGACGAGGCCCGTCACGTCGAGGTGTTTGCCAAGTATCTGAACGAGAAACTGTCAGGCCACTACCCGGTTAACGCCCACCTCAAGATGCTGCTCGATGACATTGTCATGGACAGCCGCTGGGATATGACCTATTTGGGCATGCAGATCATGGTTGAAGGACTTGCCCTCGCTGCCTTTGGCTTCATGCACCAGATGACAACCGAACCGCTGCTCAAGCAATTGCTTCGTTATGTCATGAGCGATGAAGCTCGTCACGTTGCGTTCGGTGTTCTCACGCTCAAGGAGTACTACCAGGAGCTCACGCAGGCAGAAATTCGTGAACGTCAAGAGTTCGCGTTTGAAGCTGCTGTTCGTATGCGTGACCGCTTCCTCCAGCAGGAAGTGTGGGATCGCATGGGAGTCCCGGTAAAGGAAGCTGTCACTGTCGTGATGCAAGATCCGGCCCAGCAACTGTTCCAGCAAATGTTGTTTGCGAAGATCGTCCCGAACTGCAAGAAGCTCGGCCTTCTCGATGCTGGTGATGCATGGCTCCGCACGAAGTTCACCGAACTCGGTGTGATCGATTTTGAACACATGCCCGATACCGAAGAGGAATACGAGACCTTCGCCCTTGCCGAGGGTGAAGTCGCTGCTGCTCGCTGATACGTCCCACGCGTTTCCCGCCAAATCCGCCAAGGTTTGGCGGGGTGCGCTGGTACGGTGACACCCATGTCACGTTTCGGTTCGGTGATCACCGCAATGGTCACCCCATTTAGCGCCGATGGCGAACTCGACCACGAAGGCGCCGCAGAACTGGCGCGCTGGCTTGTCGCTCAAGGTAACGATGCCCTCGTTCTTAGTGGCACGACTGGCGAAGCCGCATGTCTGACCGACGAGGAACAGATTGCGCTGTGGCGGTCTGTGCGCGCGGCGGTCGATGTTCCGCTTATCGCTGGGTCAGGAACCAACGACACCCGTCACGCAGCGGAACTCACCTCAGCCGCCGCCGATGCGGGCATGGATGCCGTCCTGATCGTCACGCCGTATTACAACCGCCCTTCGCAGGCGGGCATCGAGGCGCATTTCCGCTACGTCTGTGCGGCCACGGAATTGCCCGTCATTGTGTACGACATCCCGGTCCGTACCGGTCGCAAGATCGGCTCCGACCTCATCCTCCGGATGGCGACTGAGATACCCAACGTGGTTGGGCTCAAAGATGCCGCTGGCGATCCTGGAGCAACCGCCCGCCTTATTGCCGATGCCCCTGAAGGTTTCGAAGTCTTCAGCGGCGACGATCCGCTCACACTTTCACTCCTCGCCGTTGGTGCCGTGGGAGTGATCGGAGTTGCAACCCATTGGGCCGCTCCGGTCATGGCGCAAATGATTCAAGCGTTCCAAGCAGGCGACATCGTTCGTGCGCAGCAACTCAACGCTCGAATGATCGAGAGTTACGAGTTCGAAACTGGCGATCTCAATCCAAACCCTGTGCCGACGAAGGCGATGTTGCGGGTTATTGGTCAACCCGCTGGTCCATGTCGACCTCCGATGGGATTCGGTCCCGACGATCTTGAAGAACGCGCCCTTGCGGTGCATCGCCGGTTGTACGCGTGAGTCGCGACGGAGCAAAGCCAAAATCGAAATCGAAAGCCAAGTCCAACAAGAGCGACGCGTCAGAGAAGACCCCGAA
>JBIIVE010000082.1:0-9460 GCA_044339605.1 Acidimicrobiales bacterium | reverse complement strand
GTTCTAGCCACTGCGGGTGCGGGTCCGTTGGTGATGCTCACGTCGTCGACGGCGTCGGCGAACGCCGCGTTGGTTGTTTCGACACTGGCTGATTCGGGTGTGGGCAGCCTGCGCCAGGCGATGCTTGATGCAAACTCGGCTGCCGGTGTCGACACGATCACGTTTACCGCTGGCCTGACAGGCACGATCGATGTGCAGTCCGATCTGCCTGTACTTGATGAAGGCATTGATCTACAGGGTCCGGGCGCTTCGGTCATCACCATTGATGGTGGTTGGACCGCAGCGGGCGGTGACAGCGCCGGTCACGCACTGTTCGTACTCGACGATATTGATGTCTCTGAAGGAGCGTCCACGATCTCCGGAGTCACAATCACCGGCGGTAACAGTTCGAACAACCCGGACAGCAGCGGCGGGGCTATCCAGAAGTACTACGGAGACGCCGATCTGACGATTACCGATGTTGTCCTTACCGGCAACTTTGCGGACAACGATGGCGGAGCAGTGAGCCTCTACGCGACTGACGGGACGGTGACGATCCGTGACTCGGTGATCTCCAACAACGTCGCAGGCGACGACGGCGGGGCGCTTTGTGCAAACGGGGACGGTGCCCTGGTCCTAACCCTGAACAACGTCGAGATCACCGGAAACACCGCCGTTAGTGACGGCGGCGGACTCTACGTGTACGAAGGTTCGTTCACGATCGTTAATTCCACCATTGACGGGAACACCACCGATGGTGATGGCGGCGGAATCCACTTCTATGGCGGTTCTTTGACCCTGAACAATGTTGAGATCACCGGGAACGACGCCGCTGAGAACGGCGGCGGACTCTACGGCAACGTCGGATCGTTGACGATCGTTGATTCCACGATCTCTGGAAACTCCGCCCTTTATTCCGGCGGCGGAATCTACTTCGAAGACGGTACGTTGACGATCGTTGAGTCCACGATCTCCGGAAACACCGCCGGCGATGGGGGCGGCGGACTCTGGCTTGATGACATTGATGGGACGATTAGCGACACCACGATCTCCGGAAACACCGCCGGCGATGGGGGCGGCGGAATCTACCTCTACGAAACCTTGATGACGATAAGTAACTCAACTCTGTCTGGTAACTCCGCCACTTACGGCGGCGCCCTCTACATCAAGACTGACGATCTTGACGATTATGGGTCCGCCACCTTCATCGAGAACTCCACGATCTCTGGCAACCATGCCACTCAAGACGGTGGAGCGATTTTCACTGGCACGGATGAAGATGAAGAAGAAGAAATAGCCTCGCTCGAGATCGAGATTGTGCAGTCGACCATCACTGACAACTCAACTGATGGCCTTGGGGAAAATGTCGGTGGCATTGTGTTGCAAGACTATGTTGAAGCGACGATGACCGGTTCGATTGTGGCTGGGAACCTAGGCAATGACATCGGTTTGTACACCACATCGCTCCCGAGCTTGACCGCAAGTGATTCTGTGTTGGGTGTCATTCAGTCGGGAGTCACCCTGATTGATGGCGGCGGCACGCAGGTTGGTGTGACAGATCCGATGCTTGGTTTGTTGGCGAACAATGGTGGTGTCACGAAGACCCACGCGTTGCTTGCAGGCAGTCCTGCGATCGATGCCGGTCCGAACCCCGTTCCGGTGTTCGATGGCAATGAGTTCGATCAGCGCGGTATCGGGTTCGCCCGCATTGTGTTCGGTGTGGCAGATGTGGGCGCGTTCGAGGTCCAAGAGCCCGAACCAGAACCGACCCCAGAACCGACGACCGAACCGATTGCTCCGACCTTCACTGGCTGAACCAGTCTGCCGTGTCGATCATGGAGGGTCAGTTCCTTCACCATCGACACGGGCACTGATCAGCGCCTGCTAGTCCGACTCTTCGGTTCGTTGTCGTGCAGAAGTATCACGACCCGCCTTCGCAAATATCGCAGCGTCGAATCGCCGACGCGCGCCACTGGATGCTTCAAGGCCTAGTGCTCCGTGGAACGAGAGTTCTTCACCCTGGCGGTAAAGGGAAAGGATTTCGCCAACCGCCGGCGTAGATGCAATTTGACTGGCAAGTTCCAGCGAAAAGGGAATCAGTTCGTCGTGAGCCACGACATGATTTACGAGTCCAATCTGTAACGCAGTGGATGCATCGACAAAATTTCCTGTTATCGAAAGTTCACGCGCGCGACGGACTCCGATTGCACGGGGAAGCAACGCAGTCAATCCCCACGTCGGAACCACGCCAAGTCGCGCATGTGTATCGGCGAATCGCGACTGAGTCGACGCCACGATAAAAGTTGCGCTCAGTGCTATTTCAAGTCCACCAGAGACACACGCTCCATTCACCGCGCAAATAACTGGTGTCGTCATCGCTCGGAGGGCTCGACCCGGGTTTACGGAGAATTGAGCGTCGCGAGCATTGAACGCAGGATCAATGTCCGTGAAATCAACGCCTGCAGTAAAAACGGGATCTTCACCCGTCAACACCACGGCTCTAACCGAATCGTCCACGTCAAGGTCGGCGAGGAGTTCGCAAAGTTGCGATCGCATCTCGTTCGACAATGCATTCTTCTTCTCAGGTCGATCGATCGTCACTAAACGAACGTCCCCGTGTGATTCGCAGCGCAGATTCCTCAACGGGGTGGTCATATTTTCTCCCGCAAAGCAATGCGCTGATTGTCCCAGGAAAGGATTCGGTCGTCTGGGATAAAGCGAAGGTAGACCGTTGACGCGTAATGATCACTCGTGGCTTCGGGCATCGCAGTCGTCGCCGTTCTGAAATTTGCATACTTTGAATCAAGCAGACTTCTTACAGAATCGCGAGAGAGTTCATCCCCGATCATCTCCACGCGCCCCGTGAGGTGAACCGCCAGCAATTCGGACCAACGTTCTCCCGATTCGACAAGAAACGATGCCCGAGGATCATTCGCGACTCGAGAGACCTTTTTTGTCCGGGCTGGAGCCCCAATGCAGATTGTGTGATCCATGGCCACGAACCAAACGGGCAACGAAATCGGCCAACCATCTGCCCGTAACGTCGTGAAAATCCCTGTATGAGCCTTCTCGATAGTGGCCCACGCTTCTTCAGTCGACAATCGCAGGTTCATTGCTCTGCTTTCCGTATCGCTAGCATTAGAACGTATTCCAAAACTTAGGGTGGACGCAGTAGATGCTGACGGGGCGAGTAATCCAGAGCAGCACCATATGACGAACTCCGATCTCTTGCGAGGGGAGGCTCTTTTCACGGCCGACTCTCGAACCCCGGGATTGCTACATCTTCATTTTGTTCGATCCCAGTACGCTGCGGCCCGAATTCTCGCGGTTCAAACCGATGAAGCAAAGGCGTTTCCTGGCGTCGTCGCCGTCTTCTGCGCCGACGATCTGGCAATCATTCCCGTTTGGGAGATCGCGCTCCTCCCTGAAGACTTCGCTCAACCTCCGCTGGCTCGGAACGTTGTCCGATACGTCGGCGAGAAAGTGGTTGCAATCGTTGCCGAAAGTCCAGCCATCGCCATCGATGCTGCCGAACTTATCGTGATCGAGTACGAGCCGCTGCCTGCTCTCACTGACATGCGCGACATCGGCCTCGATACCTCACCTGTTCTCTTCTCGGATCACCCAAGCAACGTCTGTTTGCAATGGCCCAGCGATAACCCGCAACCGGACCTTACCGGCACCGATGTAGTTGCATCTGTTTCCCACTCGATACCGCGCTTGAGCTGTGCCCCGATTGAGGGACATGCCATCGTCGCTACACCACAGCCTGGCGATCGACTCGAAATTTTGGTTTCGACACAGGTGCCCGTTGCAGCTCAACGGCAAATCGCACGGTCGCTGCAGATGGAGCTTTCCAAAGTTCGTGTCGTCGTGCCCAATGTCGGTGGTGGATTCGGAGGGAAAGCTGCCGGCGGCGTTTGCGAGCACGTCGTTGTCGCGGCGGCGGCTCGAGCGCTTGACCGCCCCGTGAGTTTCATTGAGGATCGCAATGCGAATCTCAGTTCGATGCAAGGTCGCGGCGTGCGGAATCTCGTGAGATTGCATGCCACTTCTGATGGACGGATGCTGGCCATCGAAGCTGAGATCACTGCTGATGCCGGGGCCTACCCGAATGTCGGCGCAGTGGAGCCCGGAAAGACCCGAATGATGGTGTGCGGCCCCTACGGGATAGCTGCTGCCAACATCACAGCGAAAGCAGTCGTAACGAACCTTCCACCTGTCGGCGCCTACAGAGGACCAGGTCGTTCGGAAGCTGCAGTGATGCTTGAACGAACGCTTGATGTCCTTGCTGATGCTCTTCACATCGATCCTGTCGAGATTCGAAGGCGCAACCTTCTCGCTGCCGATGCATTTCCCTACCTGGCTCCAACAGGACTCGAATACGACTCCGGGAACTACCACGAGTTACTCGATCTACTAGTGGCCAAAAGTGGCTATCAAAACTTGCGCCAAGAACAGCGCGAACGTCGCACGACCAATGGCCAACCCTTGGGGATCGGTGTTTCATTTGTCATCGATTCCACCGCCTGGTTCTCGCGCACTGAAGGTGCCGCAATCCACATCAACGAAGACGGAAAAATCGTCGTCCTAACTGGCTCCGCCTCCGCTGGGCAGCAACATGGAGACCTCTATCGCTCACTCGTGCAACGACTGTTCCCCCTCGAAATTGATCAGATCATTGTCGTCGAGGGAGACACCGACCAGTGGTCGCAGAGTGATGGAACGATGGGCTCACGAACAGCACAACTTGCAGGAACCGCCGTTCTTCGCTCTGTCGAACGCCTACACGAATCGCTTCTCGACATAGCGGCAAATCAATTTGAAGCTGCTGCTGAAGACATTGTCATCTATCCAGGGGGATTCATTGGAGTTCGCGGAGTCCCTTCTCGTTCGTTGACATTCGCTCAACTCGTTGCTTCGACAAAGGAACCAATCGAGGCGAGTTGCGTCTACGAACAATCCGGGGCCACTTATCCAGCGGCCGCGCACCTGTCGGTCGTCGAGATCGATGTTGACACGGGGAAAGTCGTTCCAATTCGCCATGTCGCTGTCACCGATTGCGGCGTGGTGCTCGATGCAGATTCGGCCCGGTCTCAAGTCATCGGAGCGACGGCTCAAGGAATCTCACAGGCACTCTATGAAGAGTTCGTCTTCGACGAGGACGGAAATCCACTGACAAACTCGTTCGCCGACTACGCGATGCCCAGCGCCGTAGAAATTCCGGCCATCGAAACGCATTTCATCGAGACCCCCAGTCCGCGTAATCCCCTAGGGGCCAAGGGCGTCGGCGAGATCGGGATGATCGCTGCTCCGGTTGCTGTTCAAAATGCAGTCATCGACGCCGTGAGACACCTCGGCGTACAGCACCTAGACATGCCGTGCACTCCAGAAAAAGTCTGGGCTGCAATCAATCTCCGAAACCATTGATTTTGTGATCAATCAGCAATCGTGCTGACCCGTCAGATGTCCCAGGGCGTCAGGTCAATCCCGAGTTCCTGAAGACGACCGATCAATTTCTCTGGGCTCATCGACTGACTCGGCCAGTGGTAGTCCCAACCTCGTGTGCCTACTGCAGGCTCCACGTACGCGTGTACCTGGTCCATCGTGAAATAGATACCGCGTCGACCGATCTGCCGCTCGTAGCGTTCTCCGTGTTCGCGGTCGAGCACAAAGTTGGTGTGGTCGCACATCGATTTCATGTCGTCATGGACCCAGTCCCATACCTGAGCGGCTACGTGTACGAGCGGTTCGATCGGCTCGTATCGGGTGACTTCGAATTCCCGGGACCAGAACGTGATCGGCTCAAGACAACACGCGCAATACGACTCGAGCCTCACTTCTTTGCCGGCGAAGTGGGGCATCTTTGAAACCGCCACAGCTTCGTGGGCGCAACCAATGAAGGAATGGAATGAGTCGTCGACGTACAGCGCAACTTGGCTCGGAAACGCCGAGTAGGGAGGAATCTTGATGATGTCGCAGTTCGGCGAGTCTTGGTCGACGACTACGACAATGCCTGTTTGCAATTCCTTATACGCCTGCACGATGTCGCGTCTCGACAAACCCGTGCCTTCGTGGACATCTCGGAGGTTGGGGCCGCGGCGCTGCTCAGCCCAGAAGTCGAACACGAAGGCACGCACCTGCAACGCCCTCTCCGACCACTCCATCGCACTCGGTACGTACTGGGCCATGAGGGCCTCCTGTAAGTCGGCGACTTTGGTAGGCGCGCGAAAAGGCATCGTAACCACGCCCCCGTTTGCCTCGCCCAAAAAACCACGCGTTGATGGGCCAGGCATGGCCCACCCAGCAAGCGGCCCCCTCCGAGAAGGGGGCCTGACATGCTCCCCGGCGGTGGACGAGTCCACAAGGTTCGCAGAGCCGGAGGACATCACCTCACAACGGGCGATCTCCATCCCCACATGGAACGCGGCGGACCGGACGGCGCCTCGGTGTTCTATAGCCACCACACCACCGATGGTCGTCTCTACGAACTCGTCGACGGAGCAGGCGGAAATGTTGCGGTCGTGACACTTGATGACCTTGTCGACGCTTGGGAGTCATAGGACTAACGCTGTTGTAGATGTTGGACCAACTGACATTCGGGCACTCGTCGTCTTTCGATCAAAGCGCCTAGATTTTCCGATGGGACCCGGCGACGAGTTGGACCAAGAGGGGGAATTGTGCTTGACCATCGGATCATCGGTGCAACTGTGGTGGACGGCACGGGCGCGCCTGCACTCGCCGCCGACATCGGCATTCGCGACGGCCGCATTGTGGCGATCGTCGAGCCCGGTACGTTGCAAGAGGAAGCGCTCGAAACCTTCGATGCCTCTGGCCTTGTAGTGAGCCCGGGCTTCGTCGATATGCACACGCATTACGACGCGCAGCTTTTCTGGGATCCCTTCGCTGCTCCATCGAATGTCCATGGCGTTACGTCGGTCATCGGCGGTAACTGCAGTTTCAGCATCGCCCCCGTTCACCCGCAGGACGCCGACTACATCCGGCGCATGCTCGCCAAGGTCGAGGGCATGCCGCTCGATGCGCTCGAACAGGGAGTGCCGTGGACGTGGTCGACCTTTGGTGAGTACCTCGACGCTCTCGAAGGAACGATCGCCGTAAACGCTGGGTTCATGGTCGGCCACAGTGCGCTTCGTCGCTACGTGCTCGGAGCAGAGGCAAATTTCCGAGCAGCAACCCCGAGTGAACTCGATGAAATGCGGCGCGCGCTTGGTGCTTCGATCGAAGCTGGAGCGCTCGGACTTTCGATGGACTGTTCAACCTCGCACAGCGACGGAAATGGCGACCCAGTGCCAGCGAAGGGCGCCGATCGTGAAGAGATCCTCTCTTTGTGCGAAGAGACCGGTCAATGGCCCGGCACCACCCTCGAAGGAATCTTCGAAGGTGCAAGTGACGGGTTCGACGAATCAGAACTCGAACTGTTGCCGGCTATGTCGGTGCGGGCCAACCGACCTCTCAACTGGAACCTACTTGTTGTTGATACACGGGACCCCGGTCGTGTCGATCGGCATCTTGCAGTATCGAAACGTGCGCGAGAACTCGGTGGTCGAGTCGTGGCTCTCACTATGCCGGTGATTGTTCCGATGAACATGAGTTTTGGTACTTACTGCGCACTCAATTTGATGCCCGGATGGGGGCCAATCCTGAATGCACCAGTTCCGGACCGAATCGAGATGCTGCTCGACGAAACGACGCGCCGAATGATGGTCGCCCGTGCCGACAGCGAGGAAGCTGGCATGTTCCGCCGCCTTGCCGGATTCGCTGACTACATCATTGGCGACACCTTCAGCGATACGAATGAGGGACTTGCCGGCCGCAAGGTCCGCGATATCGCTTCCGAACGCGGCGACGCCGAACCATTCGACACACTCATCGACATCGTCATTGCCGACGATCTGCGCACGGTCCTGTGGCCGAGCGCTCCCGATGACGATGATGCTCACTGGAACATGCGGCGCGAACTGTGGGACGAGCCCGATGTCATCCTCGGCGGCAGCGACGCCGGTGCGCACCTCGATCGCATGTGCGGAGGTTCCTACCCCACACGTCTACTCGCCGATTCACTTCGCGGGCGAAAGTTGTTGAGTCTGGAGCGCGCTGTTCACGCGCTCACTGACGTTCCCGCACGTCATCTAGGGCTGCGCGACCGCGGCCAGGTGCGAGAAGGATGGATCGCCGATCTCGTGGTGTTTGATCCCGCCACCATCGACACCGCAATACCAACGATTGCGCATGACCTGCCCGGCGGCTCGCCACGCATGCACGCTGATTCGGTTGGCATAGTGCGCGTGTTTGTCGGAGGCGTCGTCACCGTTACTGATGGGGCCTCCACCGGAGCGAGACCCGGCACCGTGCTCCGTTCCGGTCGCGACACCGACACCGTCACCGTCCACTGACAAAGCCAGCGTCGATCGAACCGCGGAAAACGACCGCAAGTGTTCACGTCACCAGATGGTGGGTTGTATCGCCACTCGAACATCCAAATTACGATGAACATCTACGGACACCTGTTTCCAGACGAGGATGGGGCGACTATCAACGGCTTGGAACGTGCCTTTAACGAGGCGAGCGAAAGAGCACCGCAGCCTTCACACGGCCTAACGCTCATTTCCAAGACCGCCTAACCGCCTCAAAAACGAGAAGAACCCCTGCCTGAGCAGGGGTTTCTCGATGGTGGCGGGGACGGGATTTGAACCCGTGACCTTCGGGTTATGAGCCCGACGAGCTACCAGACTGCTCCACCCCGCGGCGTGCCTCTGACTCTACTCTGCGCAATCGAAAATCCGCCATTCGAAACCGTTCGCTGGTGCTCAAGGCCAGGCCCATCAGGACGATGACAAGGCCATAGGCCACCCACCTCGACCAGCCAAGACCGAACCAACCAGCAAGCTCGCGCACATTGGTGAATAACAACAACCCTGCGACAGCGATGCCCATTTTCTGCTGCGGGAGTCGACGCGCAAGCAGTGCGGCGAGAGGGGCTGCCACTACTCCCCCGATCAGCATCGCTACAAGGATCCCGACCTCAACATCTCCCCCTTGAATGGCACCAAAGAGTGAGCCAACCGAAATCACTGCGACCGCCACCTCTGCGGCATTCACCGAACCAACGGTGTAGCGCGCAGAGAGGCCTTTATGTAGAAGTACCGGCGTCACGACTGGGCCCCAAGCTCCGATAAGACCGTTAGTCACGCCGCCAGCGAATCCAGCCGCGCCCACTCCTCGAAGTGACACTTCCTCTGGCGAGTACTGGGTCTGTACTGCTTGATTCGAACGACGAAATCGAAAAAGAATGCGCAAGGCAACAACGATCAGCATCGTTGCCAACAACGGTCGCAATGCCGACGCGTCAATACTGCGAAGAACCGTCACACCAACCAGGGCACCAACCATTCCCGGCACAGCCATTCGGACAGCCAAACGACGATCAACGTTGCCGAAACGCCAATGTGACAGTCCGCCC
>JBIIVE010000125.1:0-4389 GCA_044339605.1 Acidimicrobiales bacterium | reverse complement strand
CTGCACAGTGTTGCCACTGAAGTACGAAGCAAACGGTTCATCAGGGAAAGTATTGACTTCGGTGTTGTTACCGCGATGAATGAAGTGAATGAGCGGATCGCCAGCAACATCTTTTGCGAAACGTGTGCACCGGTCGCAGAGGATGCAGCGCTCACGGTCGAGAAGTACAAGGTCGCTGATCGGAATCGGCTTTTCCTTATGACGCTTCTCTTCAACAAAGCGACTCTCACCGGGGCCGTAGGCCATGGTCTGATCCTGGAGCGGACATTCGCCGCCCTTGTCACAGACGGGACAGTCGAGCGGATGATTCGCGAGCAGGAACTCGAGGATTCCGTCCTGAGCTTTCTTTGTGACTGCCGATTCAGTATCGGCCTTCATGCCAGGGGTGCACTCGATCATGCAGCTGGGCTGAAGCGCTGGCCCGCGGCCTGTGTCGACTTCGACCAAACACATGCGACACATACCAACTGGCTTCATGCGCTCGTGGTAACAAAAGCGCGGAATGTAGGCGCCGGTGCGTTCGGCGGCATCGATGAGCAGCTCGCCCTTATGGGCAATGACCTCAACGCCATTGATTTCGACGGCGACGCCGTCGACGGGGGTCACCTCGGACTCAGCCATGCGAGGACGCCTTCGTGATGGTCACCGGAATCGAGTGACGAGCCTCTTCGGCCTGCGTAATGCGCGCCTCGAACTCGGGGCGGAAACGCTGCAGGGCCGACGCGATCGGCGACACTGCTGACGGACCAAGAGGACAGATCGTTGTCTGCTTCGGAGGCCATGCGATTCCTGGGGAAATGTTGTCGGAAACATCGAGGAGCAGATCGAGATCGCTGGGGCGGCCGTAACCATCTTGGATTCGCTGCAGGATGTTTTCGAGCCAGGTCGTGCCTTCACGACATGGCGTGCACTTGCCACAAGATTCACGAGCAAAGAACCGAACAATTCGCAGACATGCTTTGACCGCATCGGTGGTTTCGTCCATGACGACAACTGCGCCAGAACCAAGCATTGAGCCGGCACGATCAACCGTGACTTTTTCAAGCGGAAGGTCGAGGTGCTCTTCAAAGAACCACGGAGCCGATGCGCCACCCGGGATGTATGCCTTGAGCGCACGATCACCGAGAATGCCACCCGCGTACTGGGGGGCGTAAATGAGATCACGGAAGGTAGTGACGCCGTATTCGACTTCGAACACACCTGGGTTCTTGACGTGACCAGAGACTGCGAACATGCGCGTACCGCGCGAAGTTTCCGCACCCAGCGCAGCAAAGGCTTCGCCGCCATTCGTGACGATCCAAGGCAGATTCGAAAGTGTCTCGACGTTGTTCACGATGGTGGGTTGCATGTACAAGCCCTTGGCCGCCGGGAAGTACGGAGGCTTGAGACGCGGCATACCGCGATTGCCTTCAAGACTTTCGATGAGCGCAGTTTCTTCGCCCACGATGTAGGCGCCAGCACCCCAAGAAAGAACGACATCGACGGAGAAATCGGAACCGAGGATGTTCTTGCCAACATAACCAGCGGCGTAGGCATCGTTCAGTGCTGCAGCGATGCGCTCTTGAGCAAGTGGCATTTCGCCGCGCACGTACAGGAATGCTTGGCCGCATCCGATCGCGTAACACGCGAGCAGAACACCTTCGATGAGCTGATGGGGATCGCGCTCCATAAGGAGACGGTCTTTGTAGGTGCCTGGTTCGGATTCGTCGCCATTGACAACGAGATAGCGCGGCCACACGTTCTCGGGAGCAAGGCCCCACTTCACACCTGCGGGGAAACCAGCTCCGCCACGACCAAGAAGGGTTGCAGTCTTGACCTCGTTGGCCACAGCTTCTGGGCCCATCGAGAGCGCCTTGCGCAATGCTTGATAGCCGCCGGTGGCTTCGAAACCGGCAAGCGTGAAGCTGTCGGCATTATCGAAACGTGAAGTGATGATGCGAGGAGCGTCGGTAATCACTTGTCGCCCTCCCCCGCTGCTGCGATCCAGACCGGTACGGCTTTGTCTTCGGGAGTAACAACGCCAGCGCGTCGGTCGTCGGGAATGTGCTGACGAACTTCAGCAAGCACTCCGTGGGAAGGAATGTCGGAACGGCGACCAGCGCGAAGGTCGTTCACGAGTTGATCGAATCCTTCATTCGAGATGCGATGTTCGTAGCGATAGTTCACCTGTAGGCACGGGGCCTCGGTGCACGCTGCGATGCATTCGACATCTTCAAGAGTGAAAAGGCCATCGGAAGTTGTTTGTCCCGGGCGAATGCCGAGTGTCTTCTCGGCATGAGCGAGAAGTTCCTCGCCGCCACGAAGCTGACAAGAGATGTTTGTGCAGATGTTCACCATGTAACGGCCGACGGTTTCCATCTTGAACATTTCGTAGAACGATGCCGTTCCGAGAACTTCTGCCGATGAAACACCGACAAGTTGGCCGATATGGGCCATTGCCTCGTCGGTGAGGTGACCGTCTTGTTCCTGCGCAAGATGCAACAACGGAATCAGCGCGGACTTCGGACGCGGGTAGTGACCAATGATCTCGCGGGCGAGTTCAACGTTGTCATTCGAAAGGCGTGCCATCAGCGATCGACCTCCCCAAGGATGGGATCGACGCTCGAGATGATGGCGACGGCGTCGGCAACGAGACTTCCGTGCATGAGATGCGGAAGGCTCTGCAGATTCACAAAACTTGGGGCACGAACGTGCATGCGGTACGGCTTGGAAGAACCATCGCTCACGATGTAGCAGCCAAGTTCGCCACGAGGAGATTCGATCGAGACATACGCCTCGCCCTCGGGAACCTTGAAACCTTCGGTGAAGATCTTGAAGTGGTGAATGAGCGCTTCCATGGACTCGTCGATACGCGCGCGCGGCGGTGGCGTGACTTTCTTGTCTTGGATGCGGTAATCGCCCTTCGGCATCTTCTCGAGGCACTGGCGAACGATCTTGATTGACTCGTGAATTTCCGCGAGGCGAATTGCGTATCGGTCGAAACAGTCTCCGTACGAACCAACGACGACGTCGAAGTCAACTTGGTCGAACGCGAGATACGGCATGTCGCGTCGAAGGTCCCAGTCGTAACCCGTTGATCGGAGGATGGGACCGGTAACGCCAAGCGCAAGGCACTCTTCGGCCGTGATAGTCCCGACGCCTTGAAGTCGATCACGGAAAATCGGTTGCTGATTCAACAAGGTGTCGTATTCAGCAAGGCGACCGGGGAGCATGTCGAGGATACGCAGAACGCTGTCGCGCCATCCGTCGGGAAGATCGGCAGCAACGCCGCCGGGACGGATGTAGTTGTGGTTCATGCGAAGGCCAGTGACTTCCTGAAGGAAGCGAAGTGCCTCTTCGCGTTCACGCCATCCGTAAAGCATCATCGACACTGCACCGAGGTCCATGCCGTTGGTGGCCATGAAGAGAAGATGCGAAGAGATGCGATTCATCTCGGTCATGAGCATGCGGATCCAGATCGCACGTTCAGGGACTTCGATATCGAGCAACTTTTCGACAGTGAGCGAGAAGGCAAGTTCGGTGAACAACGGCGCTGCATAATCCATGCGCGTCACGTTGGTGGGACCCTGCAAGTAGGTGAGTTCTTCGCCTGTGCGCTCCATGCCTGTATGGAGGTAACCGATGATCGGCTTACAACGAAGAACGGTCTCGCCCTGGAGTTCGAGCATGAGACGCAACACGCCGTGAGTCGACGGATGCTGCGGACCCATGTTGATGATCATGGTTTCGTCGTCGGGAACTTGTTCGCGCTCGGCAAGGACCGCGTCGTTCTCGGACAAGCGAAGGACGGCCCCAAGTTCGCGCAGACGTTCGCCAGCGGCGATAACGCCGGCTGAGGTCAGTTCCTGACCCCCTTCGGAGGTCTGGTTCACATTCGTGGGAAGTTCGTGAGTTGCGGTCATGAGTTCAACGATTCGCGGGAGCACCCTTGAACTGCACCGGGATACGACCAGAGTCGTAGTCCTTGCGCAGCGGGTGTCCGATCCAGTCCTCGGGCATGAGGATGCGGGTGAGATCAGGGTGGCCTTCGAACGTGATGCCAAACATGTCGAAGGTTTCGCGCTCCATCGCCTCGGTACCGGGATAGAGATTGAATGCGCTTGGAAACACCGCATCGGTCTCGGGCACCTGCACTCGTAAACGAAGACGAGCACGTTCGCGATGGTTAATGAGGTTGACGACAACTTCGAACCGTTCGGGTTCGATGTCAGCGGGAAGTTGACGCGAATCGTTGGTGAGGTAGTCGACACCACAAAGATCGATCACGGAGTGGTACCCAGCAACATGCAGCGTCGCGAGCAGCGCGGAATAGTTCTCGCGAGTTGGATGCAACACAAGCTGCTCGTGTGAACGAGTGAGCAACGTATCGAAAAGTGTCTCGGGTGCGAT
>JBIIVE010000020.1:0-27760 GCA_044339605.1 Acidimicrobiales bacterium | reverse complement strand
GCTGGGGTGTCAGCCTCGCCACCTTGGGCGTCGATGTCGGTCATGTTCAGCCCTGACCCAGGGTGACAGGCACAGGACCAGAAGGACCCATCTGTTCAATAATCAGACCAGCGCCCTCGCCATCACGACGAGTGAGTTCACCGTTTTTGATCTTGTCGTGAAGGGTCAAAATTGCGTGCAACAGCGTTTCCGGCGATGGCGGGCAACCCGGTGCATACACATCGACGGGAACGATCTGATCGACACCCTGCACGATGGCGTAGTTGTTGAACATGCCGCCGGAGGATGCGCAGACGCCCATTGAGATAACCCACTTGGGTTCCATCATCTGGTCGTAGATCTGACGAAGGACCGGTGCCATCTTCTGTGAGACGCGACCGGCAACGATCATGAGGTCGGCCTGACGAGGAGAAGCGCGGAACGTTTCCATGCCGTAACGAGCAATGTCGTAGTGCGGTCCGCCGGCAGCCATCATTTCGAGCGCGCAACAAGCGAGGCCGAAGGTTGCGGGCATAACGCTGTGGCGTCGCGCCCACTTCACGAGCTCTTCGAGTGTGCCGGTAAGGAAGTTGTGGCTGAGTCCTTCAAGGCCGGACTCGAGGAGTCCGCCTGTGGGCCTGGTCTCGCTTGACACTTATGCAGCCTCTTCGGTGGAACGGCCTTCGAGGCCGACGCGACGGATGGTGCTGGTCGCGGTACGAGCAGGTGAAACGGCCTCGGAGCGACGAAGGCGCTTTACCGGGCCCCAATCGAGCGCACCATTGCCGATGAGGTACACGAACGACTCGAACACTGCAGCAGTGAAAATGAGGATTGCTGCAATTCCATACCAACCCAGCGAACGAAAGACGACCGCAAAGGGGAACAGGAAAATGATTTCGATGTCGAACACGATGAAGATCATGGCGACGAGAAAGAACTTCACTGGGAAGCGTTCTGGTGGTCCCTGATCGGGAACGATGCCGCATTCGTAGGGAGACGACTTGGCTTCAGACGGACGACGGGGCGCAAGGAGTTGCGAAACGACGCGGCTCACAACGGCGAAGATGATCGCCAAAACAAGCATTGCGAAGATCGGCAGGTACTGCCCCACTCTGGTCAGCTCTCCTTCGACGCCGCTTCGGCCATCGCCTTGTTCTTCATGAGCGTCTTGTCACGGTTGTGCAAGGCCCATGCAGACAAGATGAACAGCGAAACTGAAATCACAAACCAAAGGAACGCAATGACACGCTCGTTTCCGATGTCACGAATCAGAACAACGGAAATCACTGGCTGAGAGGGATCGACCTTGGGAAGTGGTGGCGCCTGACCAGGGATGGGGGTCTGCGGAATGACCTTCTGAACCTGCACCACGGTGTAGTTCTTCGGGTTCTTGATCTGGAATGCAGACATAATTCGATGCTGCGCTCGGCAAATCGTGCCGCCGTCGGGGCAGTCATCCGTAAGGGTCGGTTTGCCGCCGTAATTCCAGACATTCAGTTTCTTGTATTCGGAACTTGTCTTGAAGACCCCAGCAGCAACTAATTCAAGATCTGCTGCGGATTGCGCTTCACCCGCGTTTGCGGCACCAACAAGTGCCCAACCATTGAGTGCTTCTGCGTCGAGATATTCCGAAACGATCGCCGGATTGTTTTGCTGAAGGTCTGAGAGAGTGAACCCGTTGGGAAACTCGTTTACGAGATCTGGGTTCTGCGCAATGATCTCGTCAGCAGTCGCTAGCGACGCAGGATCAACCAAATTGTTCAGCACATCGACCGCGGCTGAATCGTTGGCACCGTTGACATAAATCTCAACCGGCTTCCACGATGCAATGTTGCCGCGCGGACCAATGGCCGGAGGCGTAAGCCACCAGATAAACGTCAGGATCGCGAGCCAACCGAAGAGTCCGGAAAGCGCAACAAGGAAACCCAAACGAGAACCAATATTGGTGCTGAGGATCAGGTAGGTCGAGCCCATTAGGACGACGACACCGACCATGACGATGAGAATGCCGCGGATTCCTGGGTCCCATGAGATGCCAGCAATGACGTGAAGTGTTTGCATCAGAGGCTCCGCTCGTAGGCTACGACCGCTGCAATTTGTGCAGGCGTGAGCATGACCTGATCTGGGTTCATGATTGCGGTCTTTGGATCCTGGGCATTCGGGTTGGTGCCGAAGCTACCCATGCGACCGCTTGACCAACCGTTGATGCCGTAGGCAGTACCCATCTTGGGATAGGCCGAAACGTAGGCTTCTTGCTGGGCCGCAACGGGGAACTGGCGAACTGCGGATCCGCCCGTGAGGTTCGGACCCATGCCGCCGCCACCGGCGACCTTGGCTTGGCCGATCGACCATCCAGCTGTGTGGCAGCGACCACAGGAGTACGCGCCACCGGCAAAGCCATCGGAGTACCCAAGGTTAAAGATCGCTTCGCCGAGGGTTTTGTACATCCCACCAGGAATGGTGCAGTTGTTCTGAGCGTCAGCGGCGCAGGTCTTGTCGAGTTCCTTCTGCACTGCCAACTGAGACTCTGCTGCAGGAAGCTGGATGGAGGTCAGATAGGCAATGACTTCTTCAATCTGCTGCTCGGTAAGCGGGCCACCGCCAGGAGCACCCCAGGCCGGCATCGGCGAGTAACCACGGCCGTAGTTCAGGATGTAGGTGACCTGTTCCGGCGTATAGCGATACATGATGGTGTCGAGGGCGGGGGACTTCCACTCAACCTGATCGACATAGGCGCCAGTCGCAGGGTCGAGGATCGTGTAGCTGGCGATGCCACCAATACCTTTCGGACCGTGGCAACCGGCACACTGCGCGCCGTTCACATAGATGTCTTCACCACGTGAGATCGCAACGTTTTCGAACGTCTCCACCATGCCCTCTTGGCGACCCGGTTCGGCAAGCCAATAGAGCGGAAGTGTTAGAGCAATCACACCAAGAGCAACGAGGCCGAGTCCGAGAGTTCGGTCGAGTTTTTTGGTCTCGAGTTCTTCGTCGTCCATGTACGGCTTGCGGTTCGCTGCCAGTTCAACTTCAGAACCAACCTCGGCGCGGCCCTTGCGGACGTTGACAGCAATTGCAACGACAAACGCAATAAGAAGGAGAACGGCAATGACGTAGCCAACCGTCTTCTGAGCGACCGCCAACAGATAAAGATCCTGCATCAGTGACTTCCTCCCACACAATGCGGGCCTTCAGCTTCTTGCCCAGTGGTGTTGGTTCCGATTGCCGGGCCCTGGAAGACCTGACCGGTGTCGACGGTGAGCACTTCGCCAATCACTGAAGTTGCAAAGCGGTCCATGCCTCGCGGCGAAGGACCACCCTTCTTCTCCCCTGCCAAGTTGTATTGCGAACCGTGGCATGGGCATTCAAACCATTTCGAGGTTGCACACGAAGGAACGCGACAGCCCAGATGCGGGCACTTTTGGTAGAGGGCAACGATGCCCGCTTCCATCGAGGGAATGACAGCTGCGGGATAGACCGCTTTCGCCTTCTCGATTGCGGACGTTGGATACGCCGTCAGCCACATGCGGCCTTCGGCTGAGTACAGGAAGCCCTTGCTCGCGGCGATTTTGGCGAGAACATCGGACACCGTGCCCACACGGATCTTGGAACCAAAGCCGCCCGTCGGCATCGGCCAGAGGAACGCAAGTGTCGCTGCACCAAAGCCTGCAAGGCTGAGCCCAATCATCACGATGATGGAACGGTTGAAGAACTTGCGGCGCGAGATGCCGATCGCATCGGCATCAGGAGCGACGAACGGTGCAACATCAGCCGAGACTGTTGCGGGTGCAGTTGGTCGACGATCAAGCGCCGCCGATGCCTCGACCTGACGACCGGAAACGCCGACCATTTCAGATTCGTCGAGTGCAGACGCGGACTTATCGCGCTTGATGGTCTCGCGACTGAGCGCGCCGATCGCGCCGCCACTGTCACGGCGACGTGACGCAGCGAACAACACCACGCCAGCGAGTACAACGACGATGGGAAGAACGATGACTAAAGGATTCATTTGGGGGACTCCTGCGTTTCTGCCATCACAACTCGAAGAACATGCCGCCAGTCCAAGGCGCCACAAAGATGAAGCCAGGACCACGGAAGAAAGAACCGATAATGACAAGTACCGCCCAGAACATCATCTGAACCGTGAACAGCGAGATCGCAAACTTGCGGTCCTCGGGCTTATTCGACGGGTTTTTGTCGAGGTACGGCGAAAGAATGAGCAAGAAGATGCCCATGCCTGGGATGGTCACACCGGCGACCATCGGGTGGAACATCGTGAGCAATTCCTGCAGACCGAGGAAGTACCAGGGGGCTTTCGACGGGTTCGGGGTCTCATTGAGATTGGCCAGTTCGAGCAACGGCGCATTCACAAAGATCGAAAAGATCAGCGTGAAGACCGTGATCGCAAGAGCAGCCACAAACTCAACTGCGAGAAGGTGCGGCCAGGTATGGACCTTGTCGACTGGTGTGGCCTTGAGGTCCTGAATGGAACCGGCCTTGACCACAGTGAGGAGGCGCTGGGTGTGTCCGCCAGGGCCAGTTGCCGTGGGAGGCGGCGCAGCATCGAGAACGGCGGTTGCAACGCCACCGCCGGAAGCGGCGGGGGCAACTTCGGCGCCGCCTTCCTTCTTGGCCTTTGCTGACTTGGAGCGCTCGAGCAAATGAGCCGGAATGCGGCTGTCGCCTGCGCTTGGCGCCTCGGCGGCAGGAGCTTCGGCGGCGGCTTCAGCGGGCGCGTCGCCTGCGGCCTTGGCTGCTGCCTTGGCCTTGGCCTCTTCGGCCCGCTTGCGGAGATGTTCAGGGATCTCGGTCATGGCTCCTCGATCACAACGGTCCGGAGATACCGCCATCCTTGCGGACCCGCCAGAAGTGGATCGCAAGGAAGATGACGGTCACGAAGGGAACAAACAACACATGCAACACGTACCAACGCAACAAGGTGTCGGTACCGATTTCCTTACCGCCAAGGAGCACGAATCTCACTTGGTCGCCGAACACCGGGGTGTAGCCCATCATGTTCGTACCCACCGTCACCGCCCAAAGTGCGAGCTGATCCCACGGAAGGAGGTAGCCGGTGAAGGAAAGAAGAAGTGTGAGGGTCAAAAGGATGACGCCAATCACCCAGTTGAACTCTCGAGGTGGCTTATACGCGCCGTGATAGAAGACGCGAGCCATGTGAAGGAAGACCGACAGCACCATGAGGTGGGCGGCCCATCTGTGCATATTTCGCACGAGAAGACCGAAGGCCACTGAGGTCTGAAGGGTGTAAATGTCGTTCCAAGCCTGCGCCGCAGTGGGGCGGTAGAAGAACATCAGGAAAATGCCTGTGATCGTCAGCAGGATGAAGAGGAAGAAACTGAGTCCACCAAGGCAGAGGGTGTAGCTGACCTTGACCGCGTGTCGCTTCACCTTCACCGGGTGAAGGTGGTACAGCACGCTGTTCATGATCACGTAGGAACGGTTACGGGGGCTGTCGGTGTAGCCCTTACGGAACACCGATCCAGGTCGGAAAATTGAATTCCAGGCCTGAGAGCCCTGCGTCTTGTCGACGACTTCACTGACGCGCTGTGCCGGGGTTTTCTTCCCGCTGGGGCGCTCCATGGTCTTTGCCAAGGCAGTTACTCCGTGTGAGCCGGGATCGAGGATCGGTCCCGGGAGGGTGGTTCGAGTTCAGTAGGTACAGAAAAGACAGAAAAAAGAGGGAAAAACAAGGTGTAGCACTATCCGAGACGCATGCCGTAGCCGTAGCCGTGAGTCGGCATTCGTTGATGGGAGTCACCATCGGCCGGTGCAGCACCGACCTTTCCAAGGATGATGACACCAGTTGGGCACCTGTCGACGCAAAGCGCGCAACGGGTACAAACATCATCGTCGATAAGGAACACCGAGTGGTCACCGGGGTCTTCTCCGGGAAGTTCGGTGCCAACGGCCTCATCGATCGAGGAAGTGCGGACCAGGTGGATGCACTTCCAAGGGCAAATATCGACGCATCCTTCGCAGGTAATGCACTCGGATTGGTCGATATGGATGAATTGCTTGGGCTTGACCGCCTTTGACAGCCATTCCGCGTCGACTTCCCGCAGGACGTAATCGTCGCGGAACTCCGGCATCGGGGGATTGGCGTCAATGCGGGCCATGATCAGCTCTTCCGAACCAGCGGACGGCCGTACTCGGAAGTGGCGGAGGCCTGAGCCGTTTCAGCGGCAGCAGCACGCTTGCCACGGTTCTGCCACCAGATCCACAGAGCTATCTGGACGGCGAAGATGACGACATAGATGAGCACCGCAGCAACGTCACGAATCGTCTGGTACGAGACCGTGATCGGGTTCCAACCGTCGAGCGACTGCGGCTTGAGGATGCCGCCGGGACCCAAAAGAATGTTGTCGGGGCGCCAACCGAGTTCATTGTCGGCCCAGGTCAAAAAGAGATGAGGAACGACCCCATAGACCCAAAACATAAGAAAAAAGGCATAAACAGACGCCACCATGGCCTCGCCCCATGTGAGCGGGGTCCCTACTGGACGTCGCTTGGCCATCGGAATCACAAGTGCGGTCAAAAGAACCATTACAAGCACCGATGCGATGAACGCAACCACCCGGGTTGGCCTCCCTCGTGAACGTTTGCACAAATGATACGGACAGAACTGTGCCGAGACCGAGCAGGCCGGTTCGGCGCTTTCATTGTCTAGCACCGCCGTAAGGGGGTTGAGACATTCCGGGGCTCATTCGCGGACGTGACATTTCACCGGACAACTTTCGCGAACTCTCCTCCTCGATACTTGGCTCCGCCCTCTCCGCGTCGTCTAGGTTTGTCCCCCTACGGCCGGTGTCCGTCGGCTTCGCCGGCAGCCCTGCCCGATCACTGCTCCCGTATCTCTCCCGTCCGCTTCGGAGGAACCGTGACCGAAGTTCCCGAGCATCTGCTCAAGCGCTCTAAAGACCGTCGGACCTCGCTCGACGGTGAAACACCTGCTGCCGATGCAGCACCGGCCGCCGAGAGCGCCCAGGTCGAGAAAGCAACCGCTTCGGCGGCTTCTGCTCCGGCCGCTGTTGCGCCTGCGGCTGCACCTGAACCGGTGCCGCCGTACGTCGAAGCTGCCATCAGGCGCAAGAAGATCCCCATCTGGGCCATACCAGTGTTGGCCTTCCTCCCCCTTTGGGCCGTCATGTACATCGGTGGCCTCTCTCCGGCCGCCAGCGGTGAACCGTCACAGCTGGCAACCGGAGCAACGATCTACACCGCTAACTGTGCTGGTTGCCACGGTGCTGCCGGCGGCGGCGGTGTCGGTCGTGCCATGAACGAAGGCAACTTGGTCAAGACCTTCCCCGACATCATCGGACAACTTGAGTTTGTGTGGATCGGTTCGAACGGGACCGGCCCCGCTGGCACGCCCTACGGCGATCCTGCTCGCGAAGGCGGACAGCACAAAACGCTGAGTTACAACGGCAACCCGATGCCGAACTTCGACAAGTCGCTTAGCCAGGCAGAGTTGCTTGCGGTTGTGCGCTACGAGTGGGAAACGCTTTCGGGCGGCGAGACCACTGTCGATGCAGACGGAAACATCACCTACGCCGACGGAAAGCCGATGCTGAACGAAGCCGGCGAACTCATCACGCCCGAAGGCACGCCGTTGTTCGACCCGACCGGCAAACTCACGATTCAACCCAACTGGACAATGCCGGTAGGTTCCGCGTCGTAAGACTTGCCAGACACATTTGTTTGAGAGAACCCCGCTTCGGTGGGGTTCTCTCGCGTTCAGGCCCCCGACATCACTGCGGTGTGATCAGTGCGACGCGACAGCAACCGCAGCAGCGTGAGCTGCATCGCTAATCGCTGTGAGTACTTCGTCGTTATGTGCCAAACCTGGGAACATCACTTCATAGGCTCCAGGAGCAATTGCAACGCCGCGATCAAGAAGCTCGTGGAAGAACTTCGCATACAACGCTTCGTCGGTTGTGCACGCGCTCACATAATCGGTTGGTGGAGTGTCGCCGAAGAACAACCCAACCAGAGTCGCAAAGCGCGGAACACACACTGTGATACCTGCAGCCCCAAACGCGTTCACAAATGCACCGGCAAGACATTCGGCGCGAGATTCGATCAATGCATAGGCGTCATCGTCCAGTAGCGAAAGCGCAGCAAGACCCGCAGCGGTTGCAAGAGGATTACCCGACAACGTTCCTGCTTGGTAAACCGGTCCAAGCGGAGCGAGGTTGTCCATGATCTCGGCGCGTCCGCCAAAGGCGCCAACTGGCAAACCGCCGCCGATGATCTTTCCGAACGCCGTGAGATCAGGAGTAACACCAAGAAGTTGTTGTGCACCGCCGCGCGCAACACGAAAGCCAGTGATGACTTCGTCGAAGATCAACAGTGCACCGACGCGATCGCACTCGCTTCGAAGTCCTTCGAGGAATCCGGGTGCGGGTGGCACTATTCCCATGTTTGCGGCGCATGGTTCAACGATTACTGCAGCGAACGTTTCATCAAGCGTTGGTACGACGTTGTAGGGCGCAACGACAGTGTCGGCGATTGCGTTGTCAGTAACCCCTGCCGACGCCGGAATGCCAAGAGAGGCCATCGCCGTTCCGCCAGAAACAAGCAAACCATCGCTATGTCCGTGGTAGTTGCCCGCGAACTTGAGAATCTTTGGGCGGCCAGTTGCACCACGCGCAACGCGAATCGCACTCATCGTTGCTTCAGTTCCGCTATTCACCATGCGCAACTTCTCGCAGGAGGGAACTCGTTCGTTGATTGCTTCAGCGAGTTCAACTTCGCGAGGGGTAGGTGCTCCAAAAGAGGTTCCATCGACGGCTGCTTTTTGAATTGCTTCGATGATCTTCGGGTGAGCGTGCCCAGCGATGATCGCTCCGTAACTCTGCACGAGATCAAGGAACGTTGTTCCTTCGACATCAGTCACGCGCGCGCCGCTACCGCTCGCGACGAAATACGGAGTGCCGCCCACAGACCGGAATGCTCGTACTGGTGAATTCACTCCACCTGGGATGACGCGCTGACCGCGTTCAAAAAGCGACTCGTTTGTTTGTGTCATGAGCTCAATCGTTGAGAAGTTCGGCGACGTCGCGCGCGAAGTACGTAAGAACCATGTCGGCGCCCGCTCGTCGAATGGAGGTGAGTTGCTCGATGGCGACTGCGTCACCATCGATCCATCCACGTTCTGCCGCTGCTTTGACCATCGCGTATTCACCAGACACGTGATAGGCGGCCATGGGAATATCGACCTCTTGGCGAGCCCTTGCGATGATGTCGAGATAGGACATCGCCGGCTTCACCATCACGATGTCTGCGCCTTCAAGAATGTCTTGACGAATCTCTTCGAGAGACTCTCGGGCGTTTGCGGGGTCTTGCTGGTACCCCTTGCGATCGCCACCGTCTTCGATCGTGACATCGACTGCATCGCGGAACGGGCCGTAAAGCGCCGATGCGTATTTCGCGGAATACGCCATGATCGCTGTCTCGATGAAGTCTTCTTCGTCGAGTGCATCGCGGATTGCAGCAACAGCGCCGTCCATCATTCCTGAAGGAGCAACAACGTCAGCGCCTGCAGTTGCTTGGGCAATCGCCACGTTGGCGTAAAGATCGAGTGTTGCGTCGTTGTCGACGCTGCCGCGGCCGTCGAGAACCCCACAGTGACCATGCGTGGTGTACTCATCGAGACAAAGATCAGACATGAGGACAACGCGATCACCAAAGGTGTCGCGCAACTCACGTAATGCGATCTGAACGATGCCATCTGGGTTCCAGGCGCCCGACCCAATGTCGTCCTTGGTTTCAGGAACTCCAAAGAGGATGACTCCCGGAACGCCGAGGCCCACGAGATCGGCAACCTCAGCACGAAGCGAACCAAGGGTGTGTTGCATGACACCAGGAATCGATGCGATCGGCTGTGGTTCTGTGATTCCTTCACGTACAAAAAGGGGCGCGATGAGATCGTCGGGGGTGAGGCGCGTTTCAGCGACCATCCGTCGGAGAGCAGGTGTGCGTCGAAGACGACGAAGTCGGCGTTGAGGGAAACTCATTGGCGCAGAGCCTAGGCACGTCGCTGTTGGCGACCGAATCGGGGGCCACGACTGGAACGTCGGGGGGTCTTCTGCTTCGGGGTGGTCGGGTGCGCACTGCGTTCAACGAGTGCATCGACAAGTCCGTCGATGGTGTGGACATCGGCGATCACGTCGACGCGAAGACCAGCCCGACGCGCCGTGTCGGCCGTGATTGGACCAATACACGCGACGACCTTGGGGAGCGTGTCGACCCCGAATGCCGCAACCCAGTTGTCGACCGTTGATGCCGAGGTGAACGTGACGATGTCAGCGTCAGTGACTCGTTCGCGCTCGGCGTCGGAAGGTTCCACTGGAACTGTTCGATAGGCATCGACGACATCGACGCGCCATCCCATCGCTCGTAATCCGTCGGGCAGAACGTCGCGAGCAACCTCGGCGCGTGCAAGCAAGACTCGCCGTTGATCGGCGTCTTGAGGAAGTGGAAACGCTTCGAGCAGCGATTCAGCGATGAATCGTTCGGGAATGAGGTCGGTCACAAGGTTGTGGTCGGCCAGAACTTCGGCGGTTCCTGGGCCAATCGCTGCAATCTTTACGCCGGCAAGATCACGTCCGTCGCGCAGGTGCTCGCAGAATCGCGCCGCTCCATTTGCTGACGTCAGCACGAGCCAGTCATAGGAAGAGACCTGCGCAACTGCAGCCTTCAATGCAGAGCCGCCATCAAGTGGGTCAACAATTTCAATGGTGGGCACAATCAGCGCGTCGGCCCCTTCGTCTCGCAAACGATCAGCGAGAACGGAGGACTGATGCCGAGGCCGCGTGACAATCACTTTCTTGCCAAAGAGCGGCCGTGATTCAAACCACGAAAGGTCCATGGCCGCCACCTGTCCGACAACGATCACACTTGGCGACGCCAATTGTTCATGGGCGATTGCTGAAAGCGTTGACCTCACGGTGTGTTGTTCTGGTCGCGTACCCCAACGAATTGCTGCTGCAGGCGTATCGGGGGCAAGGCCGCCCGCCAGGAGTCGATCCACAATCTTCGGCAACCGGCCGATCCCCATGAGGATGATGATGGTCCCACCGAGTTGCGCAGCGGCTTCCCAATTGACCTCGTCGCTCTTATCGGGATCCTCATGGCCAGTGATGACGGTGAATGAGGTCGATGAGTGGCGCAGCGTCACGGGAATGCCCGCATACGCGGGAACAGCAATTGCCGAGGTCACCCCGGGCACGACCTCGTAATGGAGGCCCGCAGCGGCAAGAGCCGCTGCTTCCTCTCCCCCACGAGCGAAAACGAAGGGATCACCGCCCTTAAGGCGAACGACTGTCAGACCCTGTTTGGCCTTTTCGACGAGCAATGCGTTGATGTCGTCCTGAGGCATCACGGCACGACCCGCCGATTTCGCCACGCTGATTCGCTCCGCCCCAGGCGGGGCCAGGTCGAGCAAAGCGCTGACGGAAAGCCGGTCGTAGACGACGACATCGGCCATCGCCAAGGCCTCGGCGCCACGAAGCGTCAGCAATCCCGGATCGCCCGGTCCAGCTCCGACGAGAAACACAGTCACCGTTTGAGCCTAGGGCGAGGGCCTGTCGCTAGGCCCCCTGGGCCCCTTATGCCCAAGGTCACAGGGCATCTCCGAATCTTTTCTGAGGATCGGAAATTTTTAGCGCTAAATTCGGTTACACCTCATGACGACGACGTCACTCGGTTCACGAACCCAGGAGTTGAGATGGAATCCATGTTGCTCGCAGTAGCTCGACCTGAATGGATGGATCATGCCTCGTGCAAGGGTCGAACAAACCTCTTCTTCGGCATCGCTGGCGAACGTCCGGAACGCAGGGTTCGTCGTGAAGCGACAGCTCGTGCAATGTGCGCCGCGTGTCCGGTGAATTTCGAATGTCGTGAATTGGCTCGCGACAATCGTGAAAACGGTTTTTGGGGTGGCGAGAACGAAGAAGAACGAGCCGCAGCCGGCCACTCCCCTCGTTCAATCAGTCGCCGCTCGGTTCAAGACGCAGCTCGAGCATCCTGAAACTCAGCGCTTCACTGCCCCGTAGGCATCGAGAACACGTCCGCGGCTGAAGGCAAGATCAACAATCGGTTCGGGGTAATCCAGCCCAATTTCAATACCGGCCGCAGCGAGTTCAAGCGGACCAGTAGACCACGGTTCATGAATAGCTGACGCATCAAGGTTTGCGAGTTCCGGAACCCAACGTCGGATGTAGTCACCGTTTGCGTCGAACCGTTGACTTTGCAGAATCGGATTAAACACGCGGTTGTACGGAGACGCATCGGGACCAGTACCCGCAACCCACTGCCAATTCCCAACATTCTGCGAAACATCTGCATCGAGCAGCACGTGCCGGAAATAGCGTTCCCCGCGTCGCCAATCGATTAGCAAGTTCTTCACTAGGAACGATGCCGTGACCATTCGCACACGGTTGTGCATCCAACCGGTCTCACGAAGTTGCCTCATGCCTGCGTCAACGAACGGATAACCAGTGCGGCCGTTCTTCCACGCTTCAAAACCTTTGTCATCTTGTCGCCACTCGATCGCGGCGTACTGCGGCTTCATGGGTTGTTCGACGAGCGTCGGTGTTGCAATCAACATGTGCGCATACCAATCGCGCCATGCGAGTTGACGCACCAATGCCGCGCGTCCCCCCGTTGATTCCCCGACCACCTGTGCAACTCGACGCGGTGACAGCGTTCCGAAACGAAGGTCGATCGACAACTGAGAAGTTCCAAGGACCGACGGCGTATTGCGATCTTCGTCGTAGGTATCGGCGCGAGCGACTGCGAGATCGAGTCGTGCAAGCGCTCCGCGTTCTCCGGGCAGAGCCGCCTCTCCGACTTCTCCGTCAAGAACCGGGTACTCGCCCTCGATCTTCGGTAGTGCATCGCCCGGATCGTTTGTAAGTGACGCATCGCCTGATGTCGGCCAAGGCGTCCAGGGCGTACGTTCCCAAACACGGAAAAAGGGTGTGAACACCTGCGAAAGCGAGCCGGCCTTGGTCTGAATGTGGTCTGGTTCGTGCACCAAGGTTCCCCACTCGGGCACCCATTCAACGGCGTTCGCATCGAGAGCCGCTCGCACTGCATCATCACGTTCGGCGGCATACGGCGTCACATCGTGATTTACATGAACCGCTGAGACTCCGAGCCGACCCGCTTCTTGCGGGACAACAACTCGTGGGTCGCCAACCCGAACAAGAAGTCGACCACCTTGTTCGGAAAGCACTGCATCGAGCGCCGCGACGTCGCCTAGAAGTCGGACAACACGACGCGAACTCGCGCGATCAAACAACGCGGGATCCACAACGAAGAGAGCGGTGACCTGACGATGTTCAGAGGTTGCCGCCGCCCATGCGGGATTGTCATCGAGACGGAGATCGCGACGGAACCACACCAATCCAGATGTTGATGACATTGCAATCAGGCGATCGGTCGGCCGAAGGGGACTGTCGCCCAACTTTCAAGGAATGCTTCGGCAACTTCGCACGCACCAAGGAGCGGACCATTTGGAGCATCGATGATTTGAGCGATTGCATCGCCAACAAGCGCAGATGGATCGGTTGACGAACCGTCGACTGGCCATGCGGCGAGGTGACCTGACGTTGTGACGAAATCAGGGAGAACAACGACACCAGATCGGCCAAATGAAGCGAGTGCTTTCGCTGAGACAGGCATCGGGCCGCTCGGCACAATCATCCGAGCTTTCACGTTGTCGGCGTTTGCAAGACCAATAAGACCAACTTTCGAACCGGCAACCAAGATTTCGACATCGGCATGAAGAACTGCGTTGGCGTCTTCAGAAACATCGGGCTCGACCACCGTTGCGCCCGCGGCACGGAAGAGTTCGATGAGTGATGACGACATCGCGTCGAAGGTTTCGATCGCAACAGTGCGCCCAGAAAGCCCACCGAGTGCTCGGTCCGCTGCAGCAACGATGCCCGCGGCGGTGAGCGCGTTGCGATCTGACCACCAAGCTTCGGGACGCGGATCACGGGGTCGAAGACCAGCCAGGGCGTCGGCCGACACTCCACGACCTGCACTGAGGTGAACAGTTGCGAAGGAATCTTCCGCCAACTCTGTGGCGAACGAACTGATGGCCTCATCTTTCGCATCAACCGGTGCGTTCACCGCTGCTGATGCGCCCGAGACCTTGCGGCCAAAAAACGCGTATCGGTAGGTCTCAGAACGTGCGAGCCAGGTCGCTCCGTCGACGAGCACCTTGGGTGCGGTACGGACGATGCCGACCGCCGTCGGAGCATCGTCAAGATCGATGACGACGAATCCGTCAGTTGAGGTGAGTTTGCGCGTAGTCACGGTCGGTGAGTCTCGCACAGTCGCCGAACACGTCCTTGCTCGGACAAGCATGGAACCGGGCAGAATGGCGGAATGGAAACCATCGATGTCGTCATCGAAATCCCCCGAGGCAGCCGAAATAAGTACGAGATCGACCACGAAACTGGCCGAATCCGCCTCGATCGCCGCCTCTTCTCCGCCACCACCTACCCCACCGAGTACGGCTTCATCCCCGACACGCTCTCTGAGGATGGCGACCCTCTCGATGTCCTCGTACTCACCGAGGACCCCACCTTCCCGGGATGCTGGATTCATGTCCGCCCCGTCGGCGTGATGTGGATGACCGATGATGCTGGTCGCGACGCCAAGATTCTGTGTGTGCATCATCGCGAACCACGTTGGCGAGACGCAGTCGATATCGATGACATCCCGGCCGAGACACTCGCCGAGATCAAGCACTTCTTCACGATCTACAAAGACCTCGAACCCGGAAAGTTCTCCGATGTTGGAGAATTCGAAGGACGCGCCTCGGCATGGACCGAGATCGAGGCATCTCTGGCCCGCTACGTACCCGGAAAGCATTGATTGCGTTTCTCGAATCTCGGGAAACGCAATTCCCGACCTACGGGGTCGACTTTTGCGCCTGAGTCGGCCATGATGGCGACCCACCCACTTTCGAGCCACGGAGGCTTCCGAAACATGGCACTACGGCTTGGCGATATCGCCCCCGACTTCACCGCTGACACCACGCAGGGCAGCGTTACCTTCCACGATTGGAAGGGCGACTCTTGGGCCATTCTCTTTTCTCATCCCAAGGACTTCACTCCGGTCTGCACCACCGAACTCGGCACCGTTGCCAAGCTCAAGCCCGAATGGGACAAGCGCAACGTCAAGCCGATCGGCCTTTCGGTCGACCCGGTCGACTCCCACATCTCCTGGGAAAGCGACATCGAGGAAACCCAAGGTCAGGCCGTCAATTTCCCCATGATCGCCGACCCGGAGCGCACCGTGGCCGACCTCTACGACATGATCCACCCCAACGCCAGCGACACCATGACCGTTCGCTCAGTCTTCGTGATCGATCCGGCCAACAAGGTTCGGCTCATCCTCACCTACCCGGCCAGCACCGGTCGCAACTTTGACGAACTCCTTCGAGTCATCGACTCGCTGCAGCTCACCGATGGCTACAAGGTTGCAACTCCAGCGAACTGGAAAGACGGAGACGACGTCATTGTGGTTCCGGCTCTTTCTGACGAAGAGGCCACCGAGCGTTTCCCCAAGGGATTCAAGAAGTTGAAGCCCTACCTTCGCATCACACCTCAGCCCAACCGCTGAACAATCTGCAACCGATCTACCAAAGGGGACGGGCGAGTGCCTGTCCCCTTTGCGCGCCGAGGGCCTAGCCTTTCTCCCGTGACAACGACAACTTCCTCCCCCACCGATATGTCAACTGCTGCTCATACCGAGAGCGTCACGAAGGTCTACGGAGCCGGCGACACGCTCGTCACCGCCCTCGACAACGTGAGCGTTTCGTTCGAGCGCAGCAAGTTCACCGCCATCATGGGCCCGTCTGGCAGTGGCAAGTCAACCCTCATGCACTGCGTTGCCGGTCTCGACACCATCAACACAGGGCGGATCTTCATTGGCGATGTCGACCTGAGCGGCTTGAACGACAAGCAACTCACGCGTATGCGCCGCGACACGATTGGTTTCGTGTTCCAGGCATTCAACCTTGTGCCAACACTGACCGCGCTCGAGAACATCACACTTCCGATGGATCTCGCTGGTCGCGCTCCTGATCAGGAATGGCTCGACACCATTGTCGCCACCGTCGGACTTGGCGATCGCCTTTCGCACCGTCCCAGCGAACTTTCTGGCGGACAGCAACAACGAGTCGCGGTGGCTCGCGCCCTCGCAAGTCAACCCGCAATTATTTTTGCCGACGAGCCCACCGGCAATCTCGATTCTCGCAGCGGTTCAGAAATTCTTGAATTCATGCGCACCGCCGTCGACAAATTCTCGCAAACAATTGTGATGGTGACTCACGATCCGCTTGCCGCGAGTTACGCCGATCGTGTTGTCTTTCTCGTCGACGGCAAAGTCGTCGACGACCTGCAATCGCCCACCGCAGACTCGGTGATCGATCGCATGAAGAGCTTCGGAGCCTGACGTGCTGAAAGTGACGTTGCGTGGGCTCATGGCCCACAAGGTTCGCCTCATCGCGACCGCTGTGTCGGTATTGCTCGGCGTCGCGTTCATGTCGGGAACCCAGGTGCTTACATCAAGCGTCAGCGCGAGCTTCGACAAAGTCTTTGCTGACGTTTACGCCTCTATCGATGTAGTCGTTCGCTCAACAAACGAGGTCGACACTCCATTTGGTCCGGAGCGGACACGAATCTCTGAAGCGGTGCTTCCCACCCTCGTCGGCGTCCCCGGAGTCGAAGCAGCAGAGGGGCAAGTTGTCGGCCAGATCAGGGTGCTCGACAAGGACAATCAGCCACTTGTCAGCGCACAGGGACCTCCGAACTTCGGACTCAACTGGCTTACGTCTCCGGCGCTCAACGGATGGACCATTGTTGACGGAACGTCACCTGTTGCCGCTAGCGACATCGTTCTTGACGCAAAGAGCGCAAAAGACGGGAACTACGCGGTCGGCGACACGGTCAACGTTTCCGTCACGAATGGCGTGCAGCCATTCAAGGTCGTGGGCATCGCGAAATTCGGAAAACTTGAAACTTGGGGTGGCGCACAGGCCGCTCTGTTTGCAACCACCACGATCCAGACACTGGTCGGCGAACCTGGGATGTATGACTGGATTTCCGTTGCAGGCCAAAACAATGAAACGCAAACGCAACTGAGTGACGAGATCTCCAAAGTCATTCCACCAGGCACTGAAGCTATTACCGGAGCGGAATTCACGGAAGAAAGTCAGAGCGCTTTCCAGAAGATCATCGGGATCTTCAGCACATTCCTCCTCGTGTTTGCTCTCATTGCATTGTTTGTTGGTTCGTTCATTATCTACAACACCTTCTCAATCATCGTTGCGCAGAGAACTCGCGAACTCGCGCTACTGCGTGCAATCGGGGCAAGCCGCGGCCAGGTGTTGCGATCAATCGTCCTCGAAGCCTTCTTCGTTGGGCTTACCGCTTCAATCGTTGGCGTGGGCTGCGGCGTTCTTTTGGCGATTGGTCTCAACAAGTTGATGCAGTCGATTGGCTTCTCCGGACCAGATACTCCCATCGTCATCCCGCCAGTTGCAGTCGTCGTCTCGCTACTTGTTGGAACAATCATCACCCTGGTTTCTGCACTCTTCCCGGCACGCCGCGCGGCAACTGTTCCTCCGATCGCAGCAATGCGCGATGTCGCTGTGGATCGCACCGGCGCATCGAAACTTCGTGTCGCATTCGGACTCATCCTTCTTGCACTCGGTGCATTCATGCTTTGGTTCGGACTTAACGGCAATTCCGATTCAGGCCTTCAGATCATTGGTGGCGGAGCGTTCTTCGTCTTCATCGCTCTCACCGTCATAGGCCCGGTAATCGCGACACCGTTCGCCAGCGTTCTTGGTTGGCCGCTTCAGAAGGCGAGCCGAATCACCGGTCGCCTCGCACGCGAAAATGCCATGCGAAACCCGCGTCGAACCTCAACCACTGCCTCAGCGCTCATGATCGGCATCGGCCTTGTCGGATTCATCGCTGTAACTGCTCAGTCAGTGAAGGCCTCCACCGTCGACGCGATCAACCAATCAGTCACCGGCCAATACGTGGTGACAACTGAAAGTTTCGGCCCAACCGCACTCCCGCAATCGATGGCAGCGGAACTTGATGCAGTGACGGGAGTTCGCGTTGCTGCCGGCGTTAGCGCGACATTCGCCAATATCAACGACTCGGGCAAAATCATTCTCGCGGTTGATCCAGATGCAATCTCGCAGGTCATTGACTTTGATGATGTAGACGGATCCTTCGCTTCGCTCGGAGTTGGCGAGATTGCGGCTTCCGAAAAACTCGCCGAGGAGAAGCAACTCAAGATCGGTGATCCCGTCGAACTGATCTTCCTCCAAGGCGGGGCAACCACTCTCACTCTTGGTTCGATCTACAAGACTGAATTCCCGATTCAAGGACCGGGTTGGATCATCTCTACCGATCAATTCAATACGTTGGTGCCACCCTCGCAGCAAACGTTTTTGTCCATCTACATCAAACTTGATGACACGTCTGCCGCTGGAGTCGATGCGGCACTCCCAGGGCTCGAAGCGGTAACTGACACTGTGCCGGGCGCCAAACTTCAGAACCTCGAGGAGTACAAGAAGGCTCAGACCGATCAGGTCAACCAATTCCTGCAAATTGTCTATGTCTTGCTCGCACTCGCCCTCATCATCGCCATCGTTGGAGTGGTCAACACGTTGCTGTTGTCGGTCTATGAGCGAACTCGCGAACTTGGCCTGTTGCGTGCAGTCGGTATGAGTCGTCGACAAGTCCGTTCAACGATTCGCCTCGAGTCGGTAATCATCAGTTTGATGGGCACGCTCATCGGCCTCGCCATCGGCATCATTTTCGGATGGGCGCTCGTCACCGCATTGGTCGATGAGGGCATCACGTCGTTCGCGATTCCGTGGAGTCAGTTGTTCATCATCGTCATCATCGCGATCCTTGCTGGTGTTGGGGCTGCGCTCTATCCCGCACGCAGGGCGGCCCGACTCGATGTCCTCAAAGCCATCTCGAGCGACTGATGGCACACGATCCCGCACACCTCGAACCCGAGATCACCACGTTTCTCACCGAACGCCATTTGGCGTCGCTCACAACCATGCGCGCTGACAACACGCCGCATGTCGTTGCGGTTGGATTCACTTGGGACTCCGACGAATCACTCGTGCGCGTCATCACCTGGGCCGGAAGCCGTAAAGCACGCAACGTTGCTGAGCGGCCCGGTTCGCCAGCCGCGGTTTGCCAGGTCGACGGTGGACGCTGGCTTTCACTCGAAGGCACAGCGACAGTGACCAGCGATCCTGAACGGGTCGCGATGGCAGTCGCCCGCTACACCGAGCGTTACCGGGAACCAAAGCAACGCGACGACCGTGTCGTCATCGAGATTGCAATCACCCGGATCATGGGCCGGGGCTAACGACCGTGGCTCTGAGCCACACCCGCCGTAGACTCTGATCATGGCCCTCAACAAACAGCGTGAATGGCATCCCGCTTTCGAAGAATATTGCGAGGCCATCTTTGAGTTACGCGAGGACGACGTCGACGTCATCCAAGCGCGCATCGCTGATCGCCTTGAACTTTCTCGGCCTGCCGTTTCAGAGATGATCCGTCGCATGGAAGGTGCGGGCCTTGTCGAAATCAACGGCGGCGTCATTCGCCTACTTCCCGACGGCCACGCGCTTGCCGAAACCGTTGTGCGTCGCCACCGTCTCGCCGAACGTTTCCTCACCGACATGCTCGGTCTTTCTTGGGCAGAAGCCCACGACGAGGCCGGTCGCTGGGAACACGTCATCTCTCCCACTGTCGAACTCGCCATGATGCGCGCGCTTGGCGATCCAACGACCTGCCCGCATGGAAACCCAATACCGGGCACCGACTACCAACCGCCAACTTCAGTCACGCTCAACACGCTTAGCGTCGGACAATCATTCACGGTGTCTCGAATCCCCGAAGAACTCGAGTTCACACCAGGGCTGCTTGAGTTCCTCGAGTCCTCGTCACTTCTTCCCGGCCATTCGGGAACCGTGACTGCAGTTGCACCCAAAGGCATCACCGTTATTGAAATCGATGGCCAGACCGTCGAGATCGATCAGTTCGCGACACAGCGAATTCTCGTCACTGCCGCCTGAAACGATCTCAATCCAGCAACGACGCAGGCAGATCGTCTTCATGAACGATCGCCAAGCGCTTCGTGGCCCGCGTGAGTGCGACGTACAACGCTCGGTTGCCCTGAGCTTGTTCGGCCACAATGAGCGACGGCTCAACCACGATGACGGCATCGACTTCGAGGCCTTTCACAAGACCGACCTCGACGACAGTGACGCGATGTTCAAGACCATGACGAGTAGCGCGGCCGAACGCGATTCCTGCCGCTTCGAGCCCATCGCACACTTCATCAATGATTGATGACGCACAGACGACTGCTACCTGACCGGGATCAACCGCAGCGCGTTCAACTCGAGCGACTGCAGCAACCGTTTCCGCCAGACAGCCCGGCTCTGCTCGCTCGATCAGTGGCTCGGCTCCATCTTCACGAACCGAACGCGGCGGACGTAGGTCGGGAGCAGCCCACCGAAGCACTCGGGCAGCGAGCTTCATGATTGGCGCAGGCAGGCGATAACCAAGCGTGAGTTCGTTTCGACGGGGTTCACGCTTGGCCGGGAGAAGGGAAAGGATTTCGTCCCAGGATTCATGCGCCCACTGGCCAGTGGCCTGCGCGATGTCACCCACAACAGTCATCGAACCATTCAGCGAACGGCGTTCGAGCATCCGCAGTTGCATTGGCGAAAGGTCCTGCGCTTCGTCCACCACAATGTGGCCGTAGGTGCGAATTTCGTCGTCATCATTTGTTTCGCCCTGGCGACGACGTCGCGGCTTTGGCCCAAGCAATGCGCGGGCTTCGTCGAGCAGAGGAGCGTCGTCATGAGTCCAGTCGATCTCGGCAACCGTTTCGGAACGCTCCCGATAGAGCGACTGCCATTCGGGCTCTGTCAACAAGGTTCCCGCAGCATTCCGCAACAATCCGCGTGCACCGTAGAGATCATGGAGGAACTGCGCAGGACTGAGGGTCGGCCACATCCATTCGAGAGCTTCGCGAATTGCTGGATCGCGATGCAGGCGTTCACGAACTTCAGAAGTAGCAATTTCTCCTCGACCGGAAAGTGCGAGTTCGGCATAGAGCTCGTTTTCAACGTACTTACGCGCCGGATTGTGGCGGCGATAACGCCGACGAGCATCGGAAATGATCTGTGCGCTTCGCGAGCGCGAGACCGTAAGACGTTGCAGTCCGTAACCAATGACCAAATCTGAACGCAATGGGCGTTGACGATCATGAACAGCTCGCGAAAGGTACGACACCATTCGCGGGTCACCCTTCACGCGAGACGTAAGGCCGACGTCGTAATGACGAATGCTCACGTCGGGAACAAGATCGGCAAGCACAGCGAGTTCAACGCCGGCTTCACCCAGCGATGGAAGTACTTGTTCGATGTAGCCGAGGAACAACCGGTTCGGACCAATAACAAGGACGCCTTGGCCTTCGAGCGGGAATCGATGTGTGTAGAGGAGGTACGCAGCGCGATGCAGCGCAACCACGGTCTTGCCCGTACCCGGCCCACCCTGCACAACAAGAACTCCCGGAAGCGGGGCGCGAATGATTTCGTCCTGCTCGCCCTGAATCGTTGCGACGATGTCGCCGAGACGACCCGTGCGAGCCGTTTCGAGTGCCGTGAACAAGGCACCTTGACCGCGAACAACCTCGCCAGTTTCAATTTCACCGACGGGCATCCCCAAACTCGCCAAGGTTGCCCCAAAGAGTTCATCTTCGACACCCAACAATCGGCGGCCGCGAGTTGCGAAATGGCGTCGACGCGCGAGCCCCATCGGTTGCCGTCCGGTTGCTCGGTAGAACGGTTCGGCCACCGGCGCGCGCCAGTCGACAATGACTGGATCCTGCGCCGAATCACTGACCGCAATGCGCCCGATGTAGAAGCTCTCCATAACGTCTTCAGGAGATTCGGCTTCTCGATCGATACGACCGAAGCACAGGGCCGCATCACCCAGTTGAAGTTGAGTCAGACGGTTGAAAACGGTTTCGTGGATGACTTCGCGCTCAAAGCGCGCCTGCTCAGTGCCACCTCGACCGACCTCGACCATGGACGTCAGGCGAGACGCGGCCTGCCGCGACTCTTCGAGACACGCATAGGCGTGATCGATATAGGCCTGTTCGGCATCGAGATCGGGGTGTGGGGCCATGGGTTCGGTCTGAGAAGTGAGAGTCCTTCGTCGAACCGCTGGAAATCTCCAGCGGGGCTCAGAAGGGGGTTCTTCACTTTAGCGGTCCCCCGCCGATTGACCTCAGGCCGCCGGATTCTCCCTAACGAGGCCTTATCGGTAGCGTGGCGCCGTGACCGATGCAGCCACCTCCCCCCTCCCGCCCTTCCTGCGCGCCTGCCGCGGCATACCCGGCGGTCCTGGCGATCGCGTGCCGGTGTGGTTTATGCGCCAGGCCGGCCGATCGCTTCCCGAATATCGATCCATCCGCGGCTCAGGCAGCATCCTCGATGCCATCGCCGATCCCGAGCTTTCCGCCGAGATCACCATGCAGCCAGTGCGGCGCTACGACGTCGACGCCGCCATTCTTTATTCCGACATCGTCGTTCCCGTTGCGGCGATCGGTTTCGGCGTCGATGTTGCCCCCGGCATTGGACCCGTCGTTGAGCGGCCGTTCACTCGCGCCGCCGATCTTGAACGACTCCGGCCACTCGACCCCGAGGCCGACACGCCCTATGTGCTCGAAACCGTGCGCATCCTCGCTCGTGAACTTCCCGTTCCCTTGATTGGTTTCGCCGGCGCACCGTTCACCGTTGCGAGTTACTTGATTGAAGGTCAACCGTCGCGTACCTATACGCGAACCAAAGCCCTCATGTACGGCGATACAAATCTTTGGCACAAGTTGATGGAACGACTTTCCGATCTCGCGATTGTTTCATTGCGTTCGCAAATTGAGAACGGTGCTGTTGCACTGCAGATCTTCGATTCCTGGGCCGGGACCCTGAGTGCTCCCGACTACGAGAAATTCGTTCTTCCCCACAGCCAACGAGTGTTTGCAGAAGTTGCAGACCTCAACGTGCCCCGAATTCATTTCGGTGTTGGAACGGGCGAGTTGCTCGGCCTCATGGCGCAGGCTGGCGCCGATGTCGTCGGCGTCGATTGGCGTGTTCCACTTGATGTCGCTCGCACACGCGTGCCGGCAAACATTGCGCTTCAAGGAAACCTTGATCCTGCGCTTGCGTTTGCGCCGTGGGATGTTGTTGCAGAAGCGACTCGCGATGTTCTGCGCCGCAATGCTGGAAACCCTGCACATATCTTCAACCTTGGTCACGGCGTCATGCCCGAAACAGACCCAACCGTTCTTGAGCGCGTCGTCGAACTTGTTCATAACGAAGGTCGCTGCGATGGAGTTGCATCATGAGTACCGAACCAAAAATTGGTCTCGTCGTAATGGCCTACGGAACGCCACGCACGACAGAAGACATTGAGCCGTACTACACACATATCCGTCGCGGCCGCGCACCCGAACCGCAGCAGCTCGCCGATCTCATCTCTCGTTACGACGCCATCGGCGGTATCTCGCCCCTCGCCAGTCTCACCGAGGCACAACGCGCTGCGCTTGAATCCGCGCTCGAGTCGCGCATGCCTGGTGCATGGAACGTGGTGCTCGGGCAGAAGCACGCCACTCCATTCATTGAAGATGGTGTTGCCGAACTCGCCGATGCCGGCATCACCGAGGCCGTTGGCCTGGTGCTCGCTCCGCATTTTTCGGGCTTCAGCGTGGGCGAATACCAGCGCCGTGCTGCCGAAGCAGGTACCGAGCGTGGGCTCACGATGCATGGCATTGAGCATTGGCATCTCGAAACCGCCTACCTCGATTTCCTGACTGCCGCTGTTCGCGATGCACTCACCGAACTGCCTGAACGCACAACAGTGCTCTTCACCGCCCATTCGCTTCCCGAGCGCGTGCTGGAAAATGATCCGTACCCCGACGAACTCGCAGCGAGTGCCACACATGTTGCCGAACAACTCGGGCTCAAGAGTTGGTCACTCGGGTGGCAAAGCGCGGGCCGCACGCCCGAACCATGGCGCGGTCCCGACATTCTCGAAGAACTTCAACGCATCGCCGCCGAGGGTTCAGCCGATGGCGTGCTTGTTTGCGCACAAGGTTTCACCGCTGACCACCTCGAAGTTCTCTACGACCTCGATATCGAAGCCGCGAAGGTCGCGAGTGATCTCGGTCTTGCATTTGGACGCACCCGTTCACTGAATGCAGACGAGGTTGTCATGAGCGCCCTCGCTGATCTCGTCGTTGCTCAGATTCAATGACAAACCGTCGACGTGTCGTCGTTGTCGGAGCCGGCATCACCGGTCTGACTGCGGCATTCACGTTGGCAACGCAACGACCTGAACTCGACGTCATTGTTCTTGAAGCCAGCGAACGCGTTGGTGGCAAGATTCTCACCACGCCGTTTGCGGGCCGTCCGGTCGATTGCGGGGCCGATGCGTTTCTCGCACGCGTTCCTGAAGCACTTGATCTGTGCCGCGAACTCGGTCTCGACACGATCCTCACCTCGCCTTCCCAGAAGTCGGCCTACGTATGGGTCAACGGCGGCCTCAACCGGTTACCTGCCGGTCTTGTTCTTGGCGTTCCCACCGACCTTGATGCACTCGCTGCTTCTGGAATCATCAGTTCAGAAGGGATTGCGCGCGCGGCACAGGACCTCACCCGTACTGAATGGATCGACAGCGCCAACGGTTCCGACCCCAACGGAGTCGATGATCAGTCTGTTGGCGACCTCATTCGTGCACGACTTGGCGATGAAGTCCACGAGAAGTTGGTGTCACCTCTTCTCTCTGGTGTGAACGCAGGCGATGCCGACCACCTCAGCCTCGCCGCGGGTGCCGCGCAGATCGCAGTGGCTGCTCGTAAGTCCCCCAGCCTCATCACTGCACTGCGTGAACAAACAGCTACCGCACAGCATCATCCCGACGCGCCGGTCTTCCACGGCATCCCGGTAGGTACACAGACACTCACCGATCTGATCCTCTCCCGACTCACACAAGCCGACGTGCCCGTCCATCTTTCGTGCCCGGTCACTTCGATCGCACGGAGCAGTGACGGTTGGACAGTGACGACGCCGCTCGGTCCAATCGCCGCCTACGAGATCATCCTCGCAACGCCCGCTCACCCAACTGCTCGCCTCCTCGAGTCACTCGCCCCCGAGCCCGCTGGCGATCTCGCCTCGGTTGGCTACGCCTCTGCCGCCATGGTCAGCCTTGCCATTTCAAAGAAATCGCTCGGCGTTCCGCTCGATGCCAGCGGCTTCCTCGTTGCGCAGACCGATCCGCTACCCACGCTCACTGCGTGTTCATGGGCATCGGCCAAGTGGGCCCATCTCGATGATCCCGAGGTGGCGATCTTGCGCGTGTCTGCCGGCAAATTCGGAGACACCCACGCGCTCGAGCTTGACGACCCCTCTCTGGTTGAGGCGCTGGGCGTTGACCTCGCCACAACGATGGGCATCGACGCTGCCCCGATCGCCTGGCGCGTCACCCGCTGGATTGATGCGCTTCCGCAATATCGACCCGGCCATCCCGCCCGCGTTGCAGCATGGCGAGCCGCGGTCAGTTCTGAGGCCAAGGGCATCCACCTCGCCGGTGCCGCCTATGACGGCCTTGGCCTTCCGGCGTGCATCCGCCAGGGCCGCCACGCCGCTTCCAGCATCGGCTGAGCACCTTTTTTGCCCTTCCCGACCTCAAATCACGTCGATTTCCGCCCGACTGTGACACAAAATTTCACGGGTATTTCCCCTGCTCAGGGGTCTATTGCTGCAGAAATGTTGCGGCTGCGTTGCGAGACTGCGATGAAACCGCAACACTTTCGTAACAATGAGCACGAACCCCCTTGGCCGGATCCGCCTCGTTCATTCCGTGACCCTCGTCCCCCTCATGGTGGTCGCCCTTCTCACGCTTGGGCTCTGGGCCATTCCAAATTCGACCTCAGCGCTTCCTGCAACTTCATCGGTCGCCGAGGTCTCCCCCCTCCCGGTCGCGGCCACCGAAGATCTCACCAGCACCGACCCCATTCCCGAAAGCGGTCCGGCGCTGACTGCTGCCGTTTGGCGAATGGCCATCGGCCAAGCGGTTGTTGACGCTGGCGAAACCAAACTTGGTGCGCCGTATGTGTACGCCGCCGGCGGGCCCAACGCTTTCGATTGTTCCGGATTCACTCGCTGGGCCTGGATGCAGCTTGGCGTTGAACTCCCGCATAACTCGGGCGCCCAATGGGCTGCCGTTGAACGCATTGCCCTTGATCAACTCGAACCGGGCGACCTCGTCTTCAACTGGGGCCCCGGCGGCGGACCGCCTGGCCATGTCGGGATCTACATTGGCGACGGCATGATGATTCACTCACCGAACAGCTCAGGTGTGGTGCGCTATGACCCCATCAACTGGTGGACTGGCGCAACAACTGCAGCTGGAAGGGTTCGATGACCAACACATTGCGCAGCATTCGCCGAGGGCCCGCAACGCCCGAACGCCTGCTCGTACTCATTCCCGGTTATGGCGATACGCCCGAGCCGTTCCTTGATCGTGCATCGATGTTTGATCCCAACGAGCAATGGCTGGTCGTTGTCGTCGAACCACAAACACCAAGCGAGCGCGGCCCCTACTGGTACGGCGTCGATGAAAACGGTCCTGATCCTGTTGCTCTTGCATCAGCGCTTACCGCCATCGATTCGTTGTGCGCTGCACTGCTCGCAGAAACCAAACTCAGCCAGGACGAACTCGTCATCGCCGGGTTTTCTCAAGGTGGCGCGCTTGCACTCGCACACCTTGTCGATCCCACTTCTACGGTGAAACCGCGCGCTGTTGCCGCTCTCGCGTCCTACCTTCCGAGTCGCGACACAGATCTCATTGATCTTTCTCGCGCGTCACAACGACCCATCCTCCTCGCACACGGCGAGGATGACGAACTCGTCGAGCCGATCCGAGGTCGTTCCGCATCAAAGGCCCTCCATCGTGCCGATGCACTCGTCAGTTGGGTCGAGGTAAGCGGTGGACACCGCTTCGACACCCCCCTCGCCAATGAGTTGGCAGCCTGGCTTGATGCGCTTTCCCGCGGAGAACTCCCGCACGCTCCCCCGATCTGACCAACACCCAGCTCGGCGGCAAGGATGAAGGTCTCGCAACGAGAACGGACTGTTGATGACTACCGATCCCCCCTCAGGCACTTCAGCAGAGCAACCGAAGCCCGACATCTACGCGCGCATCATTCGATTTGCGCCGCTCTATGTCATCGTCTTCTGCATCGGCATTCTTGTTCTTGTCGCGTTCATTCGACCGTTTACGTCCCCAGAGCCCACGCTGTTGTTTCGCTCTGAACTTGTCGGTGCAGCAAACGACCCAACCGGGGCGTATTTCCTGCTCCAAAACGCCGGTGGTTCTGACACCTTGCTTGGTGCTTCTTCGCCTGCGGCCGCTTCGGTGGTGCTGCAGATCATCGACCCCACCACAACAACAAGCACTCCTGATTCCGCTGCGACAGGCGGGACCTATACGACGGTGGAACGCATCGACATCCCTGGATTCACCGATATGAAGTTCATCCCCGGCGGAAATCAACTTCTTCTTCGCGGACTCACTTCCCCGCTGGTCATCGGCCAGAAGATTCCAATCACTCTGCA
>JBIIVE010000013.1:0-32567 GCA_044339605.1 Acidimicrobiales bacterium | reverse complement strand
GAGTTCCCGGTTAGGTCGGAATATGACCGAGGAATCCGTGCGCTTCATCAGCCAACGAACTGAGGCTGAACAGACGCCGCAATCATCGTCGAACCACACCGTGACAGGACCTCGGGCTCGACGCTTTGGAAGCAGTTTTGGCAGACCAACGCGAACGTGCACAGCAGAGGCGTGATGCACAATCGGATCACCTTGCACATCGAAACCTGCAATCGATGCAAGCCCCGTGTCGGCTCCAATAAAACGAGCAGATGAAAGTGGCCATGGTTCGTGTTCAACCGGCGCGGTGACTAAACGTCCACCGCGTGTTTTGGCATACAAACGCCAACGAGAAGTGAGAAAGGTTGCAAGCGGATCATCGGTGACAGGGGCAACGTCGTCAGCTTCGACCGAGACGGCAAGACTCCCCTGCGCGCGCTCGGGCCACGTTCGATCAACCGTCCACACAATGCGCGAACGATCATGGCTCACGTCGACTGCACCTTTGTCGTACGGAAGTGCGAATCCGATTCGCGCAACTAAAGCAGGAAGCCACTGCGCAACATCGAGCGAGCAGAACCACACGCCCGGGCCTTCGGAACCAATGACATAGGTACGAACATTGAACTCAAGAAAACGATGGGTGGTCGGAATCGCAGGGAACCCGCGTAGCCGAAGCGCGTCCATCTCAAAACCAACGAGCGATACCCAGGCCTGACCCTGATGGGTATCGACCTTGAGGCCGGAAGGCAGGAGCGCCTCCACATCAGCAATCGGCACCGGCCAATGCGCAAACGTGACGTCACGCCAGACCTGGGTCATCACGGGCCTCTTAATGGCATGCGGACAGATCGGACTCCGAGACGCCGCAGAGTGGTTGTCATCCGCATCCATGCAGAAGACGGTATCGGGCTAGTTGCGAAACCCTTCGATCAGGACACGGGCGGCAGGTCCAAGTCCGAAATCGGTTGCGAAGCATGCCAGTTTCAAGCGATATTTGAGGAATAGTCAGAGGAGGAACGATGGCACTTGCACCCCTTCTGTACGACGCACTCGGCGGGGGCCTCCCATTACAATTGGAGATGTACGACGGCTCGACGGCCGGCCCCTCCGACGCGGTCGCCACGATGCGCATCAGATCCGAGCGCGGTTTAGCCCGGTTTCTTTCGCGCCCGGGCGAACTCGGCATCGTGCGCGGCTACGTGTCAGGTGATGTCGACATCGAAGGCGACCTTTTCACGATGCTCGAAGTTGGCGCGTCGATTGATTTCAGTCTCCGCTCGGTTCGGCTTTCGCCGGCACTCGAGCTCATCAAACAAACCGGTCTCGGAGTCTTCCGATCACCACCTCCTCCACCGGAGGAAGCGCATCTTCGCGGAGGGCTCCACACACGAGCCCGAGACAAAGATGCAATCTCGCATCACTACAACGTGTCGAACGACTTCTACCGCCTCGTACTTGGGCCAACGATGGTGTATTCGTGTGCAGTGTGGACATCAACCCACGACACACTTGAACAAGCACAGTTTGCAAAACTTGATCTTGTGTGCCGGAAGCTCAACCTCTCCGCCGGTATGCGGCTTCTTGATGTCGGTTGCGGTTGGGGTTCGATGGTGATGCATGCGGCGCAGCACTACGGTGTCGACGCTGTTGGCATCACTCTCTCGGAAGAACAAGCCGACCTTGCCCGCCGGCGCGTTGCAGACGCTGGTCTTGCCGATCGGGTCGACATTCGCGTGCAGGACTACCGCGATGTGAACGATGGGCCCTTTGATGCCATCAGTTCGATCGGCATGTTCGAACATGTGGGCCGCAAGCGTATGGAGGAATACATCCGTGACCTCTATGCGTTGCTCCCCGACCAAGGCCGGCTGCTCAATCACGCCATCAGTCGCCCTGGATACCCGCAGGGTGACCACCTCCTCGGACGAGCAAAAGCGTTGACCCGACGATTGGCATTTGCGGTGGGCTCTGATGTCACTTCGAGAGTCGAGAGTGATCTCATTCAGCGCTACGTCTTTCCCGATGGCGAACTCCACGAAGTGGGGGTTCTCGTTTCGATGCTGCAAGAGAACGGCTTTGAAGTTCGCCATCTCGAATCGCTTCGCGAGCACTACGACCTCACACTTCGTTGCTGGGTTGCCAACCTTGAAGCGAACTGGGAGAGCGCTGTTTCCCTCGTTGGTGAGGGTCGAGCCCGAGTGTGGCGGCTCTACATGGCTGCCTCGGCGGTGAATTTCGCACTCGGCGGCGTTCAGATCCAGCAGGTGCTCGCCGTCAAGAGCACCGGAGGTCGAAGCGGCATGCCACTGCGCACCGACTTCTAACTGCACGCAACTTCTTCCCCCTTCGTCGACGCCCAACGACTAGAACAGCGACATGAATCATGTTGCTGTTCTACAGAGGGAAGGCAAACGGCTCTCGGTTGCTGCCCGAGCGGCCGGACTCGATGCTCCGGTGCAACACTGCCCAGGCTGGACAGTCGGCCGCCTACTTGGCCATACCGGCAAAGTTTTGCAACGCACCCACCTCTGCGTCGCCGAGGGAATGATGGCACCGCCCCCCGAGGACGCATTCGTGAGCCTCCCGCGCGACGAAGCCATTTTCGATGCATTCGACGAGATCCTCTCCATCATTTGCGACACGCTCGGATCATGTGATCCCGACGGATCCTCGTGGAATTTCAGCGGCGAGAACTTCACCAATAGTTTTTGGCAGCGGCGAATGGTCCATGAGGTCGAGATCCATCGCTGGGATGCACAGAACGCAGCCGGCAGCACGATTGACGCGTTCGATGACGCCTCAGCAGTTGATGGCATCGACGAACTCCTGACCGTGTTGATGCCGATCTTGTCTTCGGTAAAAAATCCCACGCTTTCGTCGAGCTTCCACTTGCACTGCACCGACGTGGCCGGCGAATGGCTGACGACCTTTGTTGACGGACATCCCACCACGATCCGCGAACACGCAAAGGGCGACATTGCCGTTCGCGGTCCCGCGTCTTCGCTCTATGCGTGGGCATGGAACCGAGCACCAATCACCACCGATGGACTCGACACGGCAGGAGACGTTTCACTTCTTGAAGAGTGGGCCAGCGTTGTCCCGTAACCCGACGCCCGCCGGCGTCAGCGGAAGAACGACCACCAGAGACTAACGCCGACGGTAACAACGCTCACGATGAGACCAATGATCACGGCAGGCTTCGACACTTTGCCATCGGCATCTGCGGGCAGACGCTTACGAACATTCTCAAGAAGTTTCCGGGCGAAGGGAACATCAGACGCGAGCAACGCAAGACCGGCAGCGATGGTAATCATGCCTGGCCCTGGAAGTGCCAGCATCAACAAGCCCGCAATGACTACAACGGTTCCAAGAAAGACGCGTCCGATACGAATGAGGATGTGCCGTTTCGCTTCAGCGACCGATTCCTCTCGACGACCCGTTTCGAATTCCGCCTCGATTGCGGCCTTTTCGAATTCCTCGAATCGTTCGCGGCGACTCTGGTGTGAAGAATCATTCATCGCTTGATTCCGGCAACGTCGAGGCAGCAATGCGACTGCGGGCGACCATCTTCCAGAGTTCTACCGCCACAAGCAGCAACAGAGGCGGTACGAAACACAGTCCCCATTGAGTGACAGTAAGCGATGAAGTATCGAAAAGATTTTTCATCGGCTCAAAGACTGTCAGCAAGATTTGCAAGAAGAACACGATGACAACTGACGCGCCCAGTTTCCAGTTCGTCAGTGTGTACCGCGAAAAGATTGATGCAGTTTCAGAACGAGCGTTGTAGACGTTCACTAACTGTGCGTAGACAAAAGCAGTAAATGCCATCGTTGTGGCGACGATTGGCAACTCGCCCGTTGCTAAATCTGGTTGATATTCCTTGATCGCGTAGAGGTAAACAGCCAAAACCCCAATGGCCGTGATCGAACCCTGAAACGCAACCTGACTCAGACGACGTCGACTGAGAATCACTGCATCGGCGGGAATCGGTTTGCGGTTCATAAGACCCGGGGCAGGGGCGTCGACACCAAGCGAAACCGCGGTGGGTCCATCTGCGATCAGGTTGACCCAAAGCACTTGAATTGGCGAGAAGGGGACATGCTGGCCGAATGCTGAAGCTCCAAGAATTGTGGCAATTGCACCGAATGCGGTCGCTACTTGGAATCGAACAAACTTGAGGATGTTGTCGTAGACGGCTCGGCCGCCACGCACCGCTTCGACAATTGTGGCGAAATTGTCGTCGGCGAGAACCATGTCACTGGCTTCTTTGGTGACTTCAGTTCCGGTGATGCCCATCGATACGCCGATGTCGGCGCGTCGCAAGGCAGCGGCGTCGTTCACGCCGTCTCCGGTCATTGCGACAATCTCGCCGTTGCTCCGAAGTGCTTCGACGACTCTCACCTTGTGCTCTGGAGATACTCGGGCGCATACCGCAATGGCGCCAATCCGAGCGGACAATTCCTCGTCGGACATTGCGTCGAGATCGTCACCGGTGACAACCTCGCCCTGAATGCCCAACTGGTCTGCGATAGCACCAGCCGTCAGCGCGTGATCGCCGGTGATCATCTTGACGTCGATTCCGGCACGATGGCACAGCGCAATCGCATCGCGGGCTTCGGTTCGAGCCGGGTCGACAATGCCAACAAGTAGTTCAAGACGGAGGTCGCTGATCCAGGTTTCAGGATTGGTCACCGTGCCGTTGGCGTCGATGATCTGCGAAGCGGGAACGCGGCGGGTGGCGAGAGCGAGAACTCGCATGCCCTGGGAGGCGAGTTTGTCGTTATCGGAGCGACGGAACCCACGGGCTGTGGCGTCGAGCGCTTGTTCCGAACCATCGGGTTCAGAAAAGGTCGTCGACATTTCAAGGACAACATCGGGTGCGCCCTTTACACAGATGAGGACATCACCGTTCGGCGCGCTTGGATCGGCCAAGTGGAAGGTAGCCATGTACTTGGCGGCCGAGTCGAATGGGACCTCGGCAAGACGCGGGCGGAGTGCGCGTTCGGTTGGCGCATCGAACCCAGCCTTTGCTGCCATGACAACAAGCGCTGCTTCGGTTGGATCACCGATAATTCCAGGCCCGTCGGTTGCTTTAGATACAAGAACAGCGTCGGAACACAACGCTGCCGGCAAAAGTGCATCGGTGGAAAATTGCGGAGCAACAACGTGACCACCCGAAGAGGTGATGGTTCCTTCGGTGCCGTATCCCCCGCCACTTACCAACCAGACCTCGCCACCTCGAAATGCTTCGCTTGCGGTCATCTGATTCAGCGTGAGCGTCCCGGTTTTATCTGAGCAAATAACCGATGTTGATCCGAGTGTCTCGACTGAGTGCAAACGCTTCACGATGGCATTTTGCTTTGCCATCTTTGAAATGCCGATGGCCAGTGTGACCGTAACAACGGCAGGAAGACCTTCAGGAATGGCTGCAACCGCAAGGGCTACAGCTCCTAACAGCGCGTCTTTGAAATCCTGTCCAATGATCCACTGAATGACGAATACGGCGAACGCCGCTGTTCCGGCAATCATCGCCAGTGTTTTGCTGAGCGAATCGAGCTGACGTTCGAGTGGAGTCTTAGATGGTTTCGCTGAGACAAGCATCTCGGCGACCTTGCCCATCTCGGTGCCCATGCCTGTGCTGGTCACAACTACTTCGGCCCGGCCACGACTAACAGTGGTGTTCATAAACACCATGCCAAGGCGATCGCCGATCGGCGAACCGACTGATGTGAGCGCATCGGCGCGCTTTTCAACAGGAACCGATTCACCCGTCAGGCTTGATTCGTCTACAGACAAGTTCACTGCGAGCAGCAATCGGCCGTCGGCTGGTACTCGATCGCCAGCCTCAAGCAAGACGATGTCGCCAGGAACGAGTTCATCGATCGCCACTTCGTCAGTGACGCCATTACGACGCACCCGAACCTGAGTGACCAGCATGCGCTCAAGGGCTGCAAGTGCATTTGATGCCTTCGCCTCTTGGGCAAAGCCCATGATGGCGTTGATCAGTAGAACCACGAAGATGATGACGAGATCTTTGATATCGCCTAACAAGCCGGCGATCAGTCCAGCACCGGCCAGGACATAGACAATTCCGGCGCGGAACTGATCGATGAACACCAGCAACTTTGAGCGACGAGGTGGTTCAGTCAGCCGGTTGGATCCGTGAAGAGCGCGCCGATCGGCAACTTCTGCATGAGAGAGCCCCGTGCTGACATTGATCGCAAGGCGCTGCACAACTTCGTCGCTGGGGAGCGCGCACCAGTCATCGTGTTGCTGTTGGGTCGAATCAAGGGTCATCAAGGGTCTCCGGTCTTGTCGTATAGACGATTGGGGAACCGAGAATGGTTCGCCGACCGGAGGTCTCTCCCGCTCACCCGCTTTCGAAGATCCGAGGACCGACGAGTTTGTTGCGAATGAACCAGCGGCACCGGGAGCTCAGGCTCGAAAGCCGTTGCGCCGTGATGACGACACCGCTGCGATGGGATACTCCCCTCACTGGACACCAGTATGGCCGCAAATCGCGGCGATTCATAGTCAGGACTTCCTGACTATGACCGAGAGGGAATCAGCCGACGAGGACCTTACGGACTGCCTCTTCGCATTCGGCCACAGCCAGCACCAGGACCTCGTCACCAGCGCCGAGCGTGACGTCGCCTCGGGGGAAGATGACCTTGCCATCGCGCACGACCGCAACGATCGTGGACTCTCGAGGAAGACCGAGGTTCGCGATCGAGACGCCGTTGGCAGGCGATGAATCGGCAAGGCGAATTTCGGAAAGGCGCGCTGCGTCGTTTTCGAAAGTCATGATGCGCACGAGCGAGCCAACCGTGACCGCTTCTTCAACGAGTGCGGTGAGCAAGTGCGGAGTCGACACCGAAACGTCGACACCCCAGCTCGCGTTAAACATCCATTCATTCGAAGGGTTGTTCACTCGAGCAACAACACGAGGCACGCTGAATTCCTGCTTGGCAAGGAGCGAGATCACCAGGTTGTCTTCGTCATCACCGGTTACGGCAACAACAACGTCGGCACGATCGGGTTCAGCCTTTGCGAATTCGGAAACTTCACAACCATCGACTGCGAGCCACTTCACGCCTGCGGGTTCACCGTCAGCTTGCGCCTGAGCAACACGAGCGGGATCAACTTCGACAATAAGAACTTCATGACCTGCTTGCTGGAGTTCGGTGGCGATGTAGGTGCCAACGTTTCCGCCACCTGCAATGACGACGCGCATCAGTGATGACCTCCTTGAGTCGGTGCCGACGCAAGATGGCGATCGAACTCTCCGATGTGATCTCCGTCGATAGCGACCCAGACAATGTCGCCCTCTTGAGCGAGCAATGCTGCGCTCACCAACTGTGCAACTCCGAGGCGCGTGAGCGCGACGACCCTTGATCGCCCTTCGGACTCGAGTTCGACGAGCGGACGCCCGGCCCAAGAAACGGGGACTACGCGTTCGACGAGACAAACGCGAGCACTGGGGTCGACCCACTCGACACCATCGGTGTCAGGTTGGATTCGGCGAAGGACACGCTCGATCGCCCACTGAACTGTGGCGACCGTGGAAATGCCAAGTCGTTCGTAAATCGCGGCCCGGCGCTGATCGTAAATACGAGCGACGACTCGATCGACATGAAAGAACTCTCGGGCGGTACGCGCAATGAGAATGTTGGAATTGTCGCCATTGGTAACCGCCGCAAGCGCATCAGCTCGTTCGATACCAGCAGCACGAAGACGTGTGCGATCGAAGCCGACGCCAACGATGGTGTCTCCGCTGAAGTTTTCTGGCAGCCGACGAAACGCCGTTGCCTTTCGGTCGATCACCGAAACGGTGTGACCTTGTTCGACCAATGTGGCGGCGAGACCAGAACCGACTCGTCCGCATCCAACAACGACGACGTGCACTTCGCACCACCTCCAGGCATCCCGGTGGATACCTTTAACGATCCTACGACCGCACAACGGCAACCAAAAGACGAACCCACACCGGTTCGTATCTGATTCACATTGCGAAAACGCAAAGATTCACCGACTCGCACTGGCCCTGGTCACAACTACCGCAGCTTGGGACCTTCGGCGCGCCGCAGTCCTGAGTAGTTTGAGCAGCGACCACGGCTTCTCGAGGGAGACCCCATGCCGCTGAAGTCCCCAACCGACGCTCCTCGCTCTGATCTGCTCGTGATGTTCGGCGCCTCAGGCGATCTGGCCAAAAAGAAGCTCTTCCCAGCGATCTATCGCCTCGAATGCCGAGGCCACCTCGACATTCCCGTAATCGGCGTCGCCCGGGAAAAGTGGACTGACGACGATCTTCGGAGCCACTGCCGCGAGTCCATCGCTGATTGCGGCGAGGACTGGGATCAGGCCGCCTTCGACCGCCTTGCCTCGAAGATGAGTTACGTCAGTGGCGACTACGCCGACTCAGCCACCTTCACCGAACTCGCCCAGAAGGCCGGGGGTGCATCGCATCCGATTTTTCACCTGGCCATTCCACCCTCGCTGTTCGCCACCGTTGCTAACGGAATCGCCCATGCGGGAATGGCCACGGGTGCTCGACTCATCATCGAGAAGCCCTTTGGTCGGGATTACGACTCTGCCGTTGCTCTCAACGCAACACTTCATGAGCACTTCTCCGAGTCCGCCATTTTCCGCATCGACCATTTTGTCGGAAAAGAGGCGTTACGCAGTTTGTTGGTGACTCGATTCGCGAACGCAATTGTTGAACCGTTGTGGAATCGCAATGTGGTGTCGTCTGTGAAGATCACAATGGCGGAATCGTTCGGAGTTGAAGATCGCGGTTCGTTCTACGACTCGGTTGGAGCAATGCGCGACGTCATGCAGAACCATCTTCTTCAGATGGTCGCACTACTCGCCATGGAACAACCCGTCAACGAACATTCCAAAGCTTTGCGCGACGAGAAGGGCAAAGTCCTTGAAGCTTGTCGCGTTGTCGAACCGAAACATTTCGTACGCGGCCAGTACAACGGGTACCTCGATGTGCCTGGCGTAAAGCCCAACTCTGACACCGAGACCTACGCAGCATTCCGTCTCGATATCGATTCACCACGGTGGAGTGGCGTTCCCTTCTTCTTGCGCGCCGGCAAGGCACTCGCCGAAACCGTCACCGAAATGACAATTGAATTCAAGAGTCCGCCGCGACCACTCTGGATCGATCATCACGATCACGTTCCCAACAATTCAATTCGCATCGAAGCAAAGCCGGAAAACTTTGCGGCCATAACCTGGCTGCACAAGGAGCCCGGTGAAACGATGATGCCGGAAGCAATCACTCTTGCTCCGCCTCCCGACCAACGTCGTGACACTGGTCCCGAGCCCTACGAACTTCTCATTGAAGAAGCCATGAAGGGCGACCCAACGTTGTTTGCCCGTGAAGACTCTGTACTTGAGTCCTGGCGCATTGTTGAACAAATCCTCACCGACTACCCACCCGTTGAACGCTACGAACAGGGATCGTGGGGACCAAGCGGTGCTTTGGCGCTCATGCGAAGTCACGGTGGGTGGCCAAGCGAACCTCCGATTTCTCTGAACTCGTGAGCGTGTCTGCAACTCATCCACTGCTATACGTCGTTCGCCATGGCGCGACCGCATGGAGCAGAAGTGGTCAGCACACAGGACGAACCGACCTGCCGCTCCTCGCCGAAGGAGAGGAGCAAGCGCGAGCAACTGGATCGCTCTTGGCGGGTATCGACTTCTCGCTTGTTCTGTGTAGCCCTCTGCAACGCGCGCAACGAACCTGCGAACTTGCCGGCCTTCTTGATCGCGCAGTGATTGATACTGACCTTCAAGAATGGGACTACGGCGATTATGAAGGTGTGACGACTCTGACGATTCGCGAATCAGTTCCCAGCTGGACAGTCTGGAATGGCACCTGTCCCAACGGAGAAACCATCGAACAGGTCTCGAAACGCGCCGACAGGGTCATCGAACGAGTTCGCAACGAATCGGGAAATGCCATCGTGTTCGCCCACGGACATTTCCTCCGAGTACTGACTGCTCGTTGGTGTGAACTCGACCCGATCGAGGGTCAACGATTCATCCTTGATCCGGCCACTCTCAGCATTCTCGGTTGGGAACGAGAGACACCTGCCATTCGTCAGTGGAATAGTCGCTAGTCCCGTCGCTGCTTGGTGACGACAACGTCCAATCAGTCCGACATCGGCCAACAAACTGCGCCTAGCGTTACCCCACTGATCGAAGGGGAACAATGACCGACGACGTAAGCACCGAAACCTCAAGCGCGACTCACAAGAAGCCGAAGATGGGCATCTGGCTCTTGCTGGTTGGCGCCGTCATCATGCTTTCGGGCCTTCTGTTTGGCTATGACCAAGGCGTCATCGCAGGCGCTCTCGGAGGAATCCAGAAGACGTTCGGCGCAAGCACAACGATGATCCAGATCATTACGTCCTGGGTCACCCTCGGCGCATTAGTCGGAGCACTCGTCGCCGGCGTGCTCGCCGACAAAATTGGCCGGCGCGTCACCATTCTTCTCGCCGCCGTTCTCTTCACAATTGGCGCGCTCTTCGAAGCGCTCGCCCCCAACACCACCGTGCTCATCATCGGCCGACTCATCGTGGGCTTCGGTGTCGGTGTTGCTTCTGTCGCTGCACCCCTCTACGCGGCGGAACAGGCTCCGACTCGGCTTCGTGGTCGATTCGTTTCCATCTATCAGCTCGCCATCACTATCGGTATCTTCATCGCCTACCTCGTTGATCAAGCACTCATCAACAACGACATGTGGCGCGTCATGCTCGGAGTTTCTGCTGTTCCCGCGGTTCTCCTGCTTATCGTCATGTTCCCGATGCCCGATTCACCTCGTTGGTTCGTGAAGGTCGGTCGTCGCGACGATGCAATCAAGGCCCTCAGCAAAGTTCGTCCCGACGTCGATGCCGCAGCAGAGGTCGCGGAAATCGAAAAGGCTGCGCAAGAAGACGACGCCAAAAAGGCAACATGGGCCGAGGTCTTCTCGAAGAAACTTCGCAAGCCACTCACGATCGGCATTGGCCTTGCTGTCTTCCAGCAAATCACGGGCATCAACGCCATCATCTATTACGCCAACAAAATTTTTGCAGAAGCGGGTTTCTCGACACCCGAAGATCAGGCCGCCGCAACAACCTGGGCCATTGGTGCTGTGAATGTTTTGGCCACGCTGATTGCTGTTATCTACGTCGATCGATTTGGCCGTCGTCCTCTTCTTTTGGCCGGCCTCGTCGGAATGGCATCCGCGCTCTTGACAGTCGGCATTGCTTTCCACTTCATGGAGAACGCCGACACGAGCGGTGCCGGAGCGGGTGGCCCCACGACCGCAGGCATTGTCACGCTCGTCGCCCTCGTTGTCTTCATCGCCTCGTTCGCGTTCTCGCTCGGTCCCGTCGTCTGGACCGTCATCAACGAGATCTTCCCCAACCACGTACGCGGCCGCGCAGTTTCCGTAGCAACTGCTGTCAACTGGGGTTCGGCCTGGCTCGTGAGCCAGTTCTTCCTCACGCTGATTGAAAAGATCGGCAACTCTGCAACCTTCTATTTGTTTGGTTTCTTCGCCGTTGTGGCCTATGTCTGGATCTGGAAAACCGTCCCCGAAACCAAGGGGCGGTCGCTCGAAGAGATCCAGCAGATCTGGGAAGATGACGATCCGGTGCAGGTCCAGCGCGACGCTGGCACGCTGTAGCCGTCCGGTCGCTCGACCGGGACACCTTTTACCCGGGAGACCACCGTGCCTGATGCAGTCATCGTCGATGTTGTTCGTACCCCTGGCGGCAAACGAAACGGATCACTTTCTGGTTGGCATCCAGCCGACCTCGCCGGCGAAGTGCTGTCGACACTTGTCGAACGAAATGATCTCGACCCCGCCCTTATCGAAGACGTGCTCATGGGTTGCGTCTCACAGGTTGGCGCTCAGTCGCTAAACATCGGCCGTAACGCTGCACTTGCAGCTGGCTTTCCTGAAACCGTTCCGGCGACGACCATCGATCGCCAATGCGGTTCCTCTCAACAAGCTGCAGCATTCGCCGCACAAGGCGTCATGGCCGGCGTGCACGACATCGTCATTGCTGCCGGCGTTGAGGTCATGAGTTTGGTTCCCATGGGCGCATCATTTGGTCAAGGCGTCGGTTTCCCGTTCGGCCCACGAGTTGACGCGCGCTACAAAGACGCAGGTGGCCTTATTCCGCAGGGTTTGTCTGCTGAATTGATCGCCGAACAATGGAACCTTTCACGCGAGGAACTCGATGCTTTCTCGGCGGAATCACAACAGCGCGCGGCACGCGCTCGCGATGAAGGGCGCTTCGATCACGAGATTCATCCCGTTCAAGTTCGTCGACGCGACAAAGACTCAGGCGAAATCATTCCTACCGACGGGATGTTGCGCACCGACGAGGGCATCCGCGACACAACAACCGCTGAGTCACTTGCTGGACTCAAGCCTGCGTTCACTCCCGACGGCGTGATCACTGCGGGCAACTCTTCGCAGATCACCGACGGTGCATCAGCAGTACTCATCATGAGCGAAGCCGCTGCATCAAAACTTGGGCTCACACCGCGTGCACGTTTCCATTCCTTCTCGCTTGCTGGTGTCGATCCCCGCATCATGCTCACCGGGCCTATTCCGGCCACGCAAAAGATTCTCGAGAAGTCAGGCTTGTCGCTCGACGACATCGACCTCGTCGAAATCAACGAAGCGTTCGCGCCGGTTGTTCTTGCATGGCAGCGCGAACTCGGCGCCGACATGAGCAAGGTCAACGTAAACGGCGGTGCCATTGCCCTCGGCCACCCGCTCGGGGCTTCCGGCACACGTCTTCTTGGCACCTTGCTCTGCGAACTTGAACGCACCGGAGGGCGCTATGGATTGCAGACAATGTGCGAAGGCGGGGGCCTCGCGAACGCCACCGTCATCGAACGCCTCTAACCTCTACCTATGACCAGCGAGGATCAGCCCGAACGCTTTGGCGGTTGGCGTCCGAAACACCCAGTCATCGACGGCCTCATCATCATTGGCATCGTCGCGTGCTTCATCGTCGGTTACGAGCCCATCAAGGTCATCGTCGCCGCCGGCGCCGCCTGGCTCATCCTCCGCATCGGAGTCCTGATGTTGGGCGGAATGGCTCGTCCGATCCCGGAACCGCCCCCTGTGGGTGAACTGCGGAAAGTGAAGATCACCTACCGCTGTGAGATCTGCGGAACCGAAGTCCGAATGACGGTTGCACCCGACCAAGATCCTGAAGCCCCAAGGCATTGTCAGGATGACATGGTCATGATGACACCCATCGACGACCTCTAATTCGTTCTCCACAGACTGTGGAAAACAATGGGAGTGGTCACCTGCTGTTCACCCGCAGTTTGGGCCCGTGATCAGGACTTTTTGTGCAGAGCGTTATCGGTACTGGGTGGCGGTGATGATGCCGGCGAGGATGAAGCCAAGGCCACCCAGAAGCCACCAGTTGCTCGCCGCTCCGGGCAAGAACAGATCGACATAGTGCAGGAAAATCACCACGAGGCCGATGATGCAAAGGGCGATCATCACAACGGGAAGCCAGGTCGGGCTTGGGGCATGCACGGAGCCGGCTCGAGGGGTGTAGCGGGTCGAGGCGGCGGGGCCCTCGTGGGTGGCGTCTGTCGACTTTTTGGTCGGTCCACCCTTTGGGGTGACGCGGCCGCCAGTTCGACGTGAGGGTGCGGGGCGCTTGTCGGTAGCCATAGTGAACCGAGCGTAGCGGTCGAAGAGAAACTCGTCAGGCGCGACCGGTCCCGGCCGATAGGGTCCTCCGGCGATGGCCGCCCGCATCCTTGTCCTCGATAACTACGACTCGTTCGTCTTCAACCTCGTCCAGTACTTAGGCGAACTCGGAGCCGACCCCCTCGTCCATCGCAGCGACGCGCTCACCATTGAACAGATCGAAGAACTCGCCCCCGACGGCGTGCTCATCAGCCCCGGCCCCGGTCGCCCAGAAGATGCTGGCCTTTCCAACGAGGTCATCACGAACTTCGCTGGTCGCGTGCCGGTGTTTGGTGTGTGCCTCGGCCATCAGTGCATTGGTCAGATCTACGGCGGCGATGTGGTGCGAGCACCGCAGCTCATGCACGGAAAGACCTCGCTCATTTCCCATGAGGGTAAGGGCGTGTTCGCTGGGCTTCCCGATCCGTTCGAAGCCACGCGCTATCACTCACTCGTTGTGCAACGCGACAGCGTTCCCGAGTGTCTCGAGATCACCGCGCAAACGCAAGACGGTTTGGTGATGGGCCTTCGACATCGCGAGTTCGATGTTGAAGGTGTGCAGTTCCACCCGGAATCGATTCTGACCGCGGGTGGCCACCAGCTCGTCGGCAACTTCCTCGAACGCTGCGGTCACTAAGCCACACGAAAACCGAAACGGCACGGCCCGAAGGCCGCGACCGAATTAGGGCGCCGTCGTTGTTGTTGTTGTCGTTGAAGGCGTCGTCGGTGTTGCCGGACCAGTCGATACGAGAATCTCAACAGACGAACCCTTTGCCGCTTTTGTTCCGGCAGTTGGGTTGGTGCTGATGACATTTCCTGCCGGAACCGTTGCGTTGGCCTGCGACTTCGTCGATACCGTGAATCCGGCTTGACCAAGTTGGTTCGAAGCACTTGCCGCATTCAGACCAACCACGTTCGGGATGGAAACATCGGCCGCGCCTGTCGACACCGTGATGGTTACGACCGAGTTCTTGGTTGCCTTTGCGTTCGCACTCGGCGACTGAGAAATAACCGTTCCCTTGGCCACGGTGTCGCTTGCGGCTTCCTTCACTTCAGGAATGAAGTTGTTCGTCTTCAACAACGATTCGGCTGCGGCCTGCGTTCGACCAACGACATCGGGAACCGTTGCATCGCCGATGCCTGAACTCACCGTGATTTCCACCGTTGAGCCTTTGTCGGCATTGGTGTTGCCCTTGGGTGTTTGTTCAAACACCTGATTTGCCGGGATCGTGTCGTTGGCGACGTTCTTCACCGACACCTTGAAACCAGCGGTTTGCAAAGCGTTTGTTGCGTCGGTCTGCGATTTGGTGGTGACGTCGGGAACGGCAACCTGCTCGGTGGACTTGCCCATGCTCGAGCCAACAAAGAAAAGAATGAGACCAATAAGTACGAGTGCACCAATGGTGAGGCCGACGTACAAACCTGTGCGGTTCTTTTCGGGCGGTGTTGAATAGTTGCCGCCGGTTGTGGGCGGACCACCGAAACCAGCGCCACCACCAGCACCCGAAGTGGCAGGAACCATGGTTGTTGCATCGGCAGGGGCGGCACCAGCAAGACCGGCACCGATCACAACACCAGCACCCGCGCCACCAATTGCACCGGCAGCAAGAACAGGCTGACCTTCAAGGAAACGACGAAGATCAGAACGGAGATCTTCGGCCGACGCGTAACGCTGCGCGGGATCCTTTTCGAGCAACTTGAGATCGATTGCTTCAAGTGCGGGCGGAACGTTCGGGTTGATGCGGCTCGGTGCAACGGGCTGCTCCTGCACATGCTTGTACGCAACGGCAACCGGGGAATCGCCGGCAAACGGCGGTCGCGCTGCGAGCATTTCGTAAAGCACGCAACCAAGTGAGTAGAGATCAGAGCGCGGGTCGACAGCGTGGCCCTGTGCCTGTTCGGGCGAGAAGTAGGTGGCGGTTCCCATGACCGAACCGGCCTGGGTGAGGTTCACTGCCGATTCGCCGGTGGTTGCGGCCTGCGCAATACCGAAGTCGGCGACCTTCACTTGGCCAGAAGGTGTGATGAGGATATTGCCGGGCTTCACATCGCGATGGACGACACCGTTGCGATGAGCGAAGCCAAGAGCTGCGGCAATGTCGGCGGTGATTTCGGCGGCGCGGTTGGGATGCAGCGGACCTTCGGTGCGAATGATTTCGGAAAGCGGACGACCTTCGACATATTCCATAACGATGAAATACGTGCCGTACTGCTGACCCCAGTCGTACACCGCAACAATGTTCGGCTGGTTGAGATTGGCGGCAGCCTGCGCCTCGCGACGGAAACGTTCAACGAACGACGCATCGCGTGCATGCTCGGTGAAGAGCACCTTCACCGCCACCGGGCGGTCGAGCAGAAGGTCGCGAGCGAGATAGACGTCGGCCATCCCGCCTCGCGCCAGCTTCCGGTGCAATTCGTAGCGATCGTTGAAAATTGTGGGGCCCGCAGGTGTGTCACTCATCGCCGCAAAGACTACGACCGATTGGCTCGGGCCATGTTGCACCCGGCCGAACTTTCGGGGTGCTCAGCAGCCGCCCTGAGCGGCGAGTGCGGTCTGGAGGACCGCTTTCGCGATCGGGGCTGCGACTCGACCACCTGTCGATTCGCTTCCACCGGACTGATTAAGCACCACCACTGCCACTGCCACCGTTGGCGGCTTCCCGGGAGGGCCAGCGAAACCGATGATCCAGGTATGGCTCTTTGGCGGTTCGGTGCCGAGCTGAGCCGTGCCGGTCTTTCCGCCAACCTGACAGCCCTGAATGGCCATTCCGGCTGCGGTGCCGCTGTTCACCACTCCGACCATGTCATCAAGAAGGGTCGAAGCCGCAAACGGCGACATGGGCGTGAGCCACTTCGACGGCGAATAGGTCGAGATGACATCGCCCTGAATGTTGCGGACCTGAGAGAGAACGTGCGGCTTCATGATGACCCCGCCGTTCGCGACTGCTCCAGCGACCATTGCCATCTGAAGCGGAGTGGCCTGCACGTCGTTCTGCCCGATCGAGGACATAGCCAGTTTCGATTGGTTGTTGCCAACGTTGGTGGGGAAGACCGACTTTGCCGGCTGGGGCATGTCGAAGGGAACGGAAGAGTTGAACCCGAACGACCCGGCACCGGCCACCATGTCGACTGGCCCAATGGTTTCCGCGCCCATCTCCGCAAATGACGAGTTACACGACACACGAAGAATTTCGGGGAGTGTTCCGCCGCAGGTCTCGCCACCGAAGTTCATAATCGGTTTATTCGTCCCCTCTGCGGTGTACCCGTTGGTAAACGGATACGAGGGTTCGGTGTTGGTGACCTTGCCGGTTTGCAGACCAACACCGGCGGTCACGATCTTGAACGTTGAACCAGGGAAATAGCGGTCTTGGTAAAAGTGGGGACGCATCGGAACACCGGGCGCAGCGTTGAGGGTTTTCCAAGACGTTTCAGCGATCGCCTTATCTAGCGAGCTGACCGTATTGGGGTCATAGGACGGCCAACTCCAGGCTCCAAGAACGGCTCCAGTCCGTGGGTCAAGTGCAACCACTGAACCTTCGCGATCACCCAGTTGCTGCTGAGCAGTTTGCTGAACGTCTTTGCGCAACGAAACCGAAACGTTGCCAACGTTCTCTCGATCAACAAACAAATCGCCGAACGACTTCACCTGTTGATCAAAGGTGGACCCAGAAAGCTCATCGTTGTACTGCTTCTCAATGCCTGACGAGCCGTAACGAAATGAGAAATAGCCCGTTGATTGACCAAACAATTCGCCTTCGGGGTACACCCGCATGCGTTTAAATTCCGAGCTGCTGTCAGGATTAGCGATGCTTTGAGCAATCACCGCGCCGTCGGCGGTGAGGATTGACCCGCGAGGACGATTGAAATCACGTCGAACCTGCGCAGTGTTGATCGGGTTGTTATCAAGGCTTTCTTTGTCAACGATTTGAATCCAGTTGAGCTTCGCGAAAAGCGCAACGTAGAGAACGACAAGCACGATGCCGAGCTTCATGATGTTGCGGTTCATGCAGTCACCTCGGCCGCTGCACGATTCATTGATCGCTTTGACGTCTGATCGCTAATGCGAAAGAGCAGCGCAAGGATGACGTAGTTCATGACAAGCGACGACCCGCCATAAGAAATGAATGGCAGTGCGACTCCCGTGAGCGGAAGCAGACGCAGTACGCCCGCAACGATGATGAATGCCTGCAAACCGAGTAGCAACGTGAACCCGGTTGCTAGCAACTTGTCGAAGACCTGATCGGTTGCCGCTGCGATGCGCAAGCCGGAACCGATGACAAGCAGGTAGGCCATGATGATCAGTGCACCACCAACAAGGCCGAGTTCTTCGGCGATGACCGCGAAGATGAAATCGTTTTCCGCCGCCGGGATACGCGTGTCTCCCCCACGGCCAAGTCCGGTGCCCGTGAGTCCACCAAAGGCCATGGCAAAAAGGCCTTGGATGATTTGGTAACCGTCACCGCTTGGTGTCTTCCAAGGATTGATCCAAATGTCGACGCGCACTTTGACATGGTCAAGGGTCCGCCAGGCGAAGAGGGCACCGGCGGCGAAGAGCCCGCCACCGATAACGAGGAACGAGGTTCGCTGCGTTGCGACCCAAATCATTACGAGGAAAAGCCCGAAGAACAGAAGCGATGAACCGAGGTCCTTTTGGTAGAACATCACGAGCAACGTGACACCCCACGCGATGAGCACTGGTCCCAAGTACTTCGGATGAGGAAGTCGAAGGGGGCCGATCTTCCACTGGCTTGTGGCAATGAGTTCTCGTTGATCGGCCAGGTACGCGGCAAAGAAAATGGCAAGTGCCACCTTCGCGACTTCGCCGGGCTGGAAACTGATCGGGCCGAACTTCACCCAAATGGTGCTTCCGCTGCCGGCGTCATACCCAAGACCGGGCACGAGCGGGAGAAGAAGAAGGCCAAGGCCTACAACTGCAAACGTGTATCGATAGCGCTCGAGATCACGCGGCCGCTTCACCCACCACAGCGTGAGGACGAACGCAATGATTCCGATTGCTGTCCAGGTTGCCTGGGCTGCTGCCAACTTTTCGTTCAGTCCAGCAATGACGACATAGCCAAGCCCGTTCAACAACGTCACAGTCGGTAGCAAGATTGGATCGGCGCCCGGCGCGAGTTTGCGAACGGCGAAATGGGCGCCCATAAACAATGCGATCACAGCAACGAGGAACGGAATGATGTTGGCCGGAATTCGCGATTCTGAGCCGAGGCTGGCCAGCACGTAGGCCGCACACACGATGACAACAGTCATCAGCATGAGGCCTAGTTCAGTATTGCGACGACCCGTCACGACGTCACTGAGCGATCGATGTAGTGGTGCTCGAGCTGGTGGTGCTTGAGGTCGATGTCGACGACGTCGTTGTCGTCGTCGTCGTCGTCGCATTTTGCTCAATGAGCTTGTCGATATAGATGCGAGCGGACTTCAACGAAGGTTGCTCAACCCCATTCTCTAGATCGACCATCGCTGCGGCTGGCACATTCGCGAGAGGAAGATCGGAATCCTCAGCCAATGACGGCTGAATCCAAAGAACACCGCCCGGTTTCCCGTTGAATATGGCGACGTTGTCGCCATCAATACCGACATACCAAGTCTTTGTGCCCGTCCACCATATGAAGGCGAGTCCGAAAAGAATCACGAAAACGAATGCAGCGATGAACACACCGACTCGCCATGTGAATGAGCTACGAATCGCGCCCGGAGTTTTCGGAGGCTTGGCTTCAGAACTCTGGGAGTCAGCAACCGTCAGATCGCCGCCCGTATGTGAACTGCGAACTCGGTTCGCAGGATCAGCATTCGGATCACGGCCCGAATCGTCGACTACATCGACGACGACACATGTGATGTTGTCGCGACCACCACCCTCGTTGGCCAGACGAATCAGTTCGCGGCAGGCCTCGTTCGGATCTGCGAGGCGACGCAATGTTGCAGAGATTCGATTCTCATCGACCTCGTTGAACAAGCCATCGCTGCAGATCAGATAACGATCGCCAATGACCGGGAGAATTTCCCACGAGTCAACAAGCACCGTGCCATCGATGCCAAGCGCGCGAGTGAGGATGTTTCGCTGCGGATGTACTGCTGCTTCGGCAGCGGTGAGGCGACCCTGGCGTTCCATCGTGGCAACAAGGCTGTGGTCTTCGGTGATCTGCGCAAGTTCTCCATCGGAAAGCAAATAGAGGCGCGAATCGCCAACGTTTACAACGCCGATCGCGTCGCGGCCCGCCGCATCGACGAGTGCCATCGCGACAAGAGTCGTACCCATACCTGCGAGTTCAGGATCGGCAGTCGAGCGCGACACCAACGCGTGATTCGCGTTCTCTACTGCCCGCACCAACACATCGGTACCAGCAGCGGTGAATTCAGTTTGAAGTGTCTCAAGCGCTAGATGACTTGCAACCTCACCCGCCTGATGACCACCCATGCCGTCGGCCACAGCAAAGAGGCCGTCAACCACGAGGTAGGAATCCTCGTTCGCTTGGCGAACGCGTCCGGTGTCAGAGGCTGCGCCCCACGAGAATCGAGTCACTGCATCTCCATGACGGTGTTGCCAATCTGCACAACATCGCCGGGCTTGATCACCATTGGTCCGGCAACCTTGTGTCGGTTCAGCCACGTGCCATTTGTAGAACCGAGATCTTCAATCTGCCATTGATTGTCACGATGAAAGATGCGCGCGTGAATCTGTGACGCGTACGTATCGTCAATGGTGACCTGACAACCAGCGGCGCGGCCAATCGATACTTCGCCCGCAAGTGCCCACGCTTTGCCAGAAAGTTCAACCGGTTCACGCACAACCAGTTGACGAGTAGGAACAGCGTCGCTTGATTCTTTGCGGCGCTTACGAGTGGGCGCAGCCAAAGGAGGTGTCGCAGTACCGGCAGGTAGTTGCGGAAGCGGTCGAAGTTCCGCCCATACCGCGCGTACAACGCGAAAGAAGAACAGATAGAGAAGCGCGAGAAGACAGAGCTTCAATACCAGAAGCAATTGGTCCGAGACCATTGTCAGGACGCCTGGAATGTCAGTCGGATGCTTCCGAAACCGAGTTCGTCGCCATCACGAAGTTCACGCTCGTGCACTGGCACACCGTTGACAGTGCTGCCATTGGTCGAGCCAAGATCAACGAGTACAAATCCCATGCCGCGTGGGTGAATCTCGGCGTGTCGACGACTCACGTTGGGATCAACCAACGTGACCTCGCATTCAGGCAAACGTCCGATGCTGACCATCTGCTCGCGGAGCACAAAGCGCTCACCGGTGGGGAGCACAAGCGAGCCAGCGCCAGCGCCACCTTGGCCTTCACGGAAACGCGACTCAATAGAGAAGGTGCCAGTGCGCTGGTTGTCGTCAACAACAAGTTCGACCTCGACCGGGCCAAGAAAGGTGTAGGCCTCGTCACGAGCATGTTCCCGGGCGGCATCGCAGAGTTCACGGGCCAGCGAATCGGCGATATCAACGAAGGCGTCGTGATCGTCCGGAGAAATGGCGATGGTGAAGGAGTTCGGGGACACGGTTCGGCCACGGACATCGACCGTGCGATGGTCGTCCATCTCGCGGGTGAGCTTGCGGCCGATCTCGATGGGGCGTACGCCGCTCTTGAAGACTCGTGAGAACACGCCTTCAACGGCATGTTCGAGACGGCGTTCAAACCCTTTGAGACCCACGTTGGACAGGTTAGAGCCGCGGGACTGCTCGCCGATGCCGGGCGATTCTCGGGTCAGACAAGCAAATTCCGCCTCTACGTCGGATTCGTGAGCACAGACAGAGGGAAGTAGAGTCACAAGTCCACTCGCGCGAGTGGCGGAATTGGCAGACGCGCAGGATTCAGGTTCCTGTGCCCGTAAGGGTGTGGGGGTTCAAGTCCCCCCTCGCGCACCATGGGTTAGTGAAGCAACTGACCCCAACTAGTTGAAGAAACTGGTTGATCCATCCGAATCATCCGTGAACTCAGGACTTTGAGGCCTCTGGTTCACCTGAACCAGCCCCAACATCGTTCGTGAAACGCAGATGCGCCCCGACCGAGAGTGTGGACTCGAATCGAGGCGCCACAAACTCAGAGCGTTCAGTTCCTAGAGGTTCATGCCAGTGCTGGCGGACCGGTAGTTCGCTTGAGCGATGGCCCTCGAGGGCTGAACACTTTCGATCGTTCCGATCGCTTCCAGCGACGGTCCGCTTTGATCAAACCCTCTGGGTCACGGATTCGAGAATGCAGGTAGGTCCTGATGCGTTCGAGGTTGATGACCGTGAGTTGCACCGCGTGCAGGATCGTCTGGGCGGCGACTCCGCGTACCCGACGGATGTTGGGATCGGAGATGTCGATGGGGTTGGGGCGCTTTGCGACCCCGTTCATGCCTTCGTTGACTGATCGGCTCGTTCTATAAAGCTTCGTCCATTCGTCGGATCCGAAGCGGATTTCTTGCTTGAACTTGGCACCGACTTCTGCGCGGATCTTGAACGTCGAGTTGTATTACGGTGAGACAAGGGTCACAAAGGGCTCCTCAGGTTGTCTTTTCAGACACCGTCCACACCAAGAAGAGGTTGACTATGCGTAAACGTCGTTTAGGGCTGGGGCTGCTCGCAGTTCTGGCTTTTGTTGCTGCGTCATGCGGCAGTTCTAGTGATTCGAATAAGACTCCGACCACCAGGCCGGCGAAGGTCGGAGGCTCAGTCGTGGTGGTGGGCCCGGATGCCCAGAGCCTCGATCCCATGAAGGTCATTAACAGCGCGACTCAAGGTGCGGACGTCCTCAACGCCGTTTACGACACGCTCTACACGCTCACGCCGAACACAAGCGAGTTCAACCCGCGAATCGCGACATCGTTCACATCGACCGATGGTTTGACATGGACGCTCACCCTCAAAGACGGTGTGAAGTTCTCTGATGGCACGGCACTTGATGCCGAAGCCGTGAAGTTCAACTGGGAGCGGTCGAAGACCAATACGAGAGCCACGTCTTTCGGCCAGTTGACGAATGTCGAGTCGTTTACGGTTACAAGCCCGACGGTGTTGACCGTGAAGCTCAAGACCGTCAACCGCCAGTTCGTGCAGATTCCCCCGGTCGTGAACCTCGCCTGGATTGCTTCGCCTACGGCTATTAAGGCTCAGGGTGACACCTACGGGGCTGACGCGAAGGCAATCGGTGCCGGACCGTTCACCGTCAAATCTCGCACTCCAGCAACCGAGACCGTGTTGGTCCGCAATGCCACCTATTGGCAGGCAGGACTTCCCAAGCTTGACCAAATCACGATGAAGGCCGTAGTCGATACTCAAGCGGCGACTGATTCTGTTATTTCGGGTCAGGCCCAGCTTTACACCTTCGCCGTCGGTGAGTCAGTGAACCAGGCGACGGCTGCAGGGTTGCAGGCCCAGATCTGGAACGAAAATCAGGGTGCAACGTCGATGCTGTTCAACCAGAACAAGCCTCCGTTCAACGATGTGAAGGCCCGCAAAGCTGTCACACTTGCGCTTGATATCGACCAGATGCTCGACGTGGTAACGCTGAATACTGAGACTCGGTCTGTGTCAATGTTCCAGGAGAGCTCACCATTCTACGACGCCAAGTACAACTTCCCCGAGCCCGATGCGGTTCAGGCTCAGAAGCTGTTCGACGAGCTTGCAGCCGCGAACGGTGGACAGCCGCTTACGTTCACCATGGCAGTTTCCACGAATACGGCAAATAAGGCTCGTGTGACGCAGTTGCAGACGCAACTCCTCAAGTTCAAGAACGTCAAGGCCGAATTGAAGGTCATCGACGGTCCGCAGTACGGAACTGCCCTTTTCGCCGGTGATTTCAACATGGCGCTCTATGCCATTGCTTCTCCGGATCCGGAACCGCAGTTCGCTCAGTTGTCGTCGACGTACTTCGTAAAGATCGCCGACATGAAGAGCGCTGCCGGCGACGCTGCGCTTCTTGCCGGTGTGCAGGCGACCGACATTGCCGGCCGAAAGGTTGCATACAACGACCTCCAGCAAGCCCTTCTTGACACGTACGCCGAGATCTGGATGTACCGGAACATCGTTCGGGCGATTTACAGCCCGGACACGACAGGACTTGTCACCTACGGTCAGGGATCGCACCTGTTCGACCAGTACGGATTGGTCGAATAAAGATTCGGTTCAGTACTGAATGAGTGGGCCGTGTCCGGCAACAGCAAGAACTGGTGAGTGCAGCCCTTCTGCACCAGGTTGTGTCCCCTGGGGCCTTCCGACACCGGTTGGGACTGATTGCCGGTCACGGCCACCTCTGTAATGTGGGTCCTCTTCGCGAGTGGCTCTGCAGATTTCATACCAACGACAGCTGATCAACTTCCGGAGGTTTGGTGACAGCGGAACAGCGTGACGAGATTGAACGCACAGGTTCTGTCACAAACGCGTCAGAACGGGCAGCCGATAGCCCGGGAATCAGGGAACGGCTCTCCGGTCCCTCCAGATTCATCGTGTTCAAGATCGGACGGGCGCTGCTTGTCGTAGTTGCTGCGACGATGCTCACCCAGTGGCTGCTCGGTCTGGCCCCTGGGGGCGTAGCGCAGACCATCCTCGGCGAATCGGGTACACCCGAGAATGTCGCTGCACTCAACGCTGAGCTTGGGCTTGATCGGCCATTCTTCTCGCAGTACTTCGACTGGTTGGGCAGCGTGCTGCAGGGTGACTTCGGTAAGTCGCCGATCACCAGTCTTCCTGTATTTGGCCAGATTATTAAGGCGATTCCGGTCACCCTTGAACTGGTGATCCTTTCGGTTTCCATTGCCCTGATTCTGGCGGTCACGGCCGCGTATTTTGCCGCCCGACGCCCCGGCGGTCTCGTTGACCGGATACTCGGGTCGATCACTTCTGCATCGTTGTCGGTACCAACGTTTGTTCTCGGGCCAGTCCTGTTGTACTTCCTTGCCGTAAAGGCGAACCTGTTTCCGATCACCGGCTGGGTTCCGCTCAGCAACGGAATCGGGGAGAACCTCCGCTCGGCGATCCTCCCAGCCATGTGCGTCGCCATCCCGGAATTCGCCGTGTTCCAGCGTCTGTTCCGCGGGGACCTCGTGTCGACACTGCAGGAGGACTACATCGATGCAGCCCGAGCCCGAGGAATATCCGAGAGTCGTCTCTTGCGGGTGCACGCTTTTCGTCCAGCGTCTGTTTCACTCGTCACCGTAACCGGCATCAGCATTGGCCGTTTGCTGGGTGGCACGGTGATCGTCGAGTCCTTATTCGTTCTGCCCGGCGTCGGACAGTTGCTGGCGCAGTCGATCGTCAAGCGCGACTTGGTAATGGTCCAAGGGATCGTCGTCTTCATCGCGATTGCTTATGTAGCAATCAATCTCAGTGTTGACCTTCTTTATGGCGTGATCGATCCGAGGATTCGGGCTCGAGGCCGACGATGACCATTGACCAGACCGGAGTCGATAGCGAACTGTCTCGTGACTCGCACATCAATCCCGATTCCCTTTTCGCCGCCGAGACTGCTGCGGAAACGTCACCAGTGCCGGCCAAGCGACGACGTCGGAGCCTGGCATTCTGGGTGGCATCTGGGTGGGTGACGGTCGTCTTCTTGGCGGCGCTGTTCGCCGATCTGCTGCCATTGCCGCCGTTCGCCGAAGCCATCGGACCGCCCCGAATCGGACCGTTCCAACAGTTCGACGACGGGATGATTCTGGGGACCGATCCATTCGGTCGCAGCAATCTCTCGCGGGTGGTCTATGGGGCTCGTGTATCCATGATCATCGGAGTGGTCGCCGCTGCGGTCGGTTTGCTGGTTGGTGGTGCCGTGGGGCTCTTGTCCGGCTATCTCAAAGGTTGGACCGATCGCACCTCGTCGTTCTTCGTCGACACGTTGTTGGCATTCCCACCGCTGGTGATGCTCCTGACGATCACGGCGGTACTGCAACCCAAGGTGTCGACAATCCTGATCGGTCTCTCGATTCTCGTGATTCCCACCTTTGTGCGTCTCGAGCGGGCGGCGGCGATGTCGTGGTCGGAACGCCCGTTCGTTCTGGCAGCACGCTCGTATGGAACCAAGGATTTCCGGATAGCGGTGCGGCACATTCTTCCGAATTCGGCGTTGACGCTCGTCACCTATGTGCCTACGGTCATCTCCGCAATGATTGTGGCCGAAGGGTCGTTGAGCTTCCTGGGACTTGGCATCCCGTCGCCGACTCCGAGCTGGGGAGGCATGATCGCAGAAGGGAAGTCGGTGCTTCGTATCGCTCCAAGTGTGATCTTCGTTCCCGCCGCTGTGGTGTTTCTTACGGTGCTCTCTTTCAATCTCATCGGCGAGCACGTACGTGCGCGCTTCGACACACGAACAAAAAGCTGATGGCCGACGCAAATCCGAAAAATATGAGTCTCAACCCGGATGAAACCGACGCGATGGCTGCTGCGAGCAGCATGAAATTGCCAACCGGGAAGCCGCTGCTCGAAGTCGAGAACCTGCGGACCGGCATCGTCACCGAGCGCGGGGTCGTACGCGCTGTCGACGGCGTGAGTTTCACCCTTCAGCACGGCCGAACCGTAGGCATTGTGGGCGAGTCCGGTGCCGGAAAGACGATGCTCGCTCGCTCGATTATGGGGCTGTTGCCCACGAACGACATCATCCGCGAGGGCAACGTCCGTCTCGACGGCGACGAGATTCTCGGTCGTTCCCGCAAGGAGATGCGCTCTTTTTGGGGTACAGAAATGTCAATGGTTCCACAGGATCCGATGACTTCACTCAATCCGGTTCGACGAATCGGTGCGCAAATCATGGAGCCCTTGCGTATCCGCCTCGGCCTCGGTCGTCGCGAGGCAAAAGCGACCGCTCTCGCGCTCCTCAACTCGGTACGGATACCCGATCCCGAGAAGCGTCTGCGTGAGTACCCCCATCAGTTGTCGGGTGGTATGCGCCAACGAGTCGTGATTGCCGCCGCACTCGCGTGCGGCCCCCGTCTCCTGTTTGCCGATGAGCCGACCACCGCGCTTGATGTCACCGTCCAGGCTCAGATCCTGAACCTTCTCGGGCGCATACGCGAGGAACGCCAGATGGCGATCATGTTAGTCACCCATGATCTGGGAGTTGTGGCCAACCACACCGACGAAATCATCGTGATGTACGCGGGTCGTGTTGTCGAACGGGCTCCGACAAAAGTCCTTTTCACTGAGATGCGAATGCCATACACGGCAGCATTGCTCGCGTCGATCCCAAGGCTCGATACGCCCGTGCATACCAAACTTGAGGTGATTTCAGGCCGACCGGCCGATCTTTCCACCTTGGCGACTGGATGCAGATTCGCTCCGCGCTGCCAATTCGCCGATCAGCAATGCCTCGATTCCGAGCCGCCGCTCTCGCCGGGCACCTCGGAGGGTCACGAGTTTCGTTGTTGGCATCCACTCGATCCACCGAAGCTGTCCCGTCCGACGGTGGCGGCCGCAACTGCCGTCGACCACGACGACGCGCAGGGAGTCTGACATGAGTAGTCCCGGAACAAGCCATCTGCGCGACGACGCGCTTGTGAGTGTGCGCGACGTTGTCATCGAGTTTCCTGTCGGGCGCTCGGGAGCCAAGGTCCACGCAGTGAGCGGGGTGAGTCTTGATATTCGCAAGGGCGAGACTCTTGGCCTCGTCGGCGAATCGGGTTGCGGAAAGTCGACCCTTGGACGCGCGCTTTTACAGCTGCCTCGGCCCACGAGCGGATCCGTGATCTTCGACGGAACTGAGCTCACCAAACTTTCCGAGAGTGACCTGAGGGTGGAACGCCGCCGAATCCAGATGATTTTCCAGGATCCGATTTCCTCTCTCAATCCTCGCCAACGGGTCGGACAGATCGTTTCTGATCCGCTTGATGTATGGAAAGAGGGGACGTCGGAAGAGCGGCGCGCTCGCGTTGTGGAGGTACTCGAGGCTGTCGGTCTCGATCCGGAGACCGCTATGGACCGCAGACCCCACGAGTTCTCGGGGGGTCAGTGCCAGCGCATCTCCATCGCCCGTTGCCTGATACTCGGGCCCGAAGTAATCATCTGCGATGAACCGGTTTCGGCATTGGACGTATCGGTTCAGGCCCAGATACTCAATCTCCTCGAGGAGATGAAGGAACGATTCGATCTGACGATGCTCTTCATAGCCCACGATCTCGCCGTTGTTCGTAACATCAGCGACCGTATTGCGGTGATGTACCTCGGGAAGATCTGCGAGGTTGCCCCGTCGTCGATTTTGCACGAATCACCGTTCCATCCCTACACGGATGGACTTCTACGCTCGATTCCCGTTCCCGATCCGATGCACGTCGCCGATAAGGATGCGGAGATGGCTGGCGAGTTGCCGTCCCCCCTGGCGCCTCCGAGTGGTTGTCGGTTCCGAACAAGGTGTCCGCGGGCCCAGGAACGCTGTGCAACTGAGGAACCGTTACTGCGTGAGTTGGCTCCTGATCACCATGTCGCCTGCCATTTCCCGCTTGACCCGGCCTGAGGCTCGTCGCGGCACAGTAGGCGGAACAGTTCAAATAATGATTATCGAGTCATGACTACAGGAGTTGCTTATGGGTTTCGACCTGGGATTATCCGATGACCAGATAGCGATACGCGAACTGCTCGACGGATTCTCCACACGTGAGGCAGGCGCCGCAGTAGTCAGAGCCGCCGAGCCTCTTGGATTCGACCAACGACTCTGGGAGAAATGTCGTGGCGTACCCAACAGCAACGGCAGTGTCGCCGTCCACTCGAATTTCGAATGGGCCTATGACGTGTGCACACCGCGGCAGAATCGACTGATGGTCTGGTCCGAGAACCATCTCGTGTATGCCTTCGGCGCCATCGATGATGGTGTTGGTGTCGATGACGGTGACGGTGAGTGAGTGAGTCGCTCTTGTGCAGCCCAGCAGTGCCGGGTGCGTCGCCCGAGTCGACCCCGAATCCCTAGGCCACGAGAACCGATCGAACGTGCGCCTCGTCCCCAAGCACGCGGATTCGCCGCTCAAAGGTTGCCATTCGGTCCTCACCAGTCATGAATGCGTCATTGACGTTCGCCTTCCCCCTTGGAACTCTGAACAATTACGAACAATCGTATAATATATGCGACATCCCGTCAGAACGAAATGTGTGGAGGACGAAAAGCGATGATCACAGATGACGGAATTTCCCAGATGCGGAAGCGGATCGGTATCGCCCGACCGCACAGTGCTCCGCCCCACTTTCTGAGCCCCAACCAGGACGCCTTTCGTCATGTGGCCGAGGCCTACGGAGATGACAATCCGCTCTGGTGTGATGAGGCCTACGGCGCCGGTACCAGATGGGGAGGCCCGATCGCTTCGCCGCATCTGGTCGGAGGCGACACACTTATCGGCGAGGATGAGGTCACGCATCTGGATGATGATGTCAAAGCCATCATGAAGGGTGACCCTCTGGGCGGAGTTCATGCCTTTTATTCGGGATCGCATCGGGAGTGGTGGCATCCACTGGAGCCGAATTCGCGTGTTACTCGCCGGAACGCTCTCGTCGGGGTTCTCGACAAAGACGGACAGTTTGCTGGCCGTGCTGTCCACGAATGGTTCGCCGAGGTCTTCCGAGTCGCCGATGGCCCGATGTTGTCGGGCCAATACCGATTGATGATTCGTGCAGAGCGCGAGAAGGCTGTCGAACGGAAGTCGAATGATGCTGTCGAGATCCTTCCGTACAGCGACGACGAGATTGCCGCGATCGACGAGGCCATCGGCGGCGAGCGCGCCCGCAGGCGCGGCGCCGTTCCTCGCTGGTGGGAAGACGTTGCCGAGGGTGACGAGCTCTCCCCTTTGGTGAAGGGCCCGTTGCGAGTGACTGACATGGTGGTCTGGCATACAGGAATGGGGATGGGTCTCTATGGCGTCAAGGCCCTACGGCTCGCCAATGATCAACGACGACGCATGCCGAAGTTCTTTAAACCCGATTCGCTCAATATCCCCGATGTGCAGCAGCGCGTGCACTGGGATGCCGAATGGGCCCACGAGGCGGGCAACCCCGCGATTTACGACTACGGCCGCATGCGCGAGACGTGGCTCATCCATCTCTGCACGGACTGGATGGGAGACGACGCATGGTTATGGAAGCTCGATTGCCAGTTCCGCAAATTCAATTATGTGGGCGATACCCACTGGATGCGAGGTCGGGTGACGCGTAAGTACCTCACCGACGCTGGATCGCCCGCTGTGGATCTTGAAGTCTGGGGAGAGAATCAACGGGGCGAAACAACCACTCCTGGTCACGCAACAGTGCTGCTCCCATCGCACGAGTACGGCCCGGTTCAACTGCCATCTCCTCCCGGCAAGTCTTCGACATGTCAGGAGACACTCGATGCCCTTGCCGAGCGGTTCGCTGCCGATCAGTAGCGAACCCAGCCGAGTTGCGGTCACGGCCCTCGGTATCGGTAGATCTGCTCAGTCGGATGATGAATCGACGTAGAGCTCGATGAGCGTGCGACGGAGCACCTTGCCCACCTCGCTGCGAGGAAGTGCGTCGACCCAGATGACGGCAGTGGGGGCCTTATAAGCCACCAGATGTGCGCGGCAATGTGTGATGACCGAATCGGTGTCAGTGGGTTCGCCGACGAGGAAGGCCACCGGAACCTCGCCAAGACGTTCGTCAGGTACGCCAACCACGGCAGCATCGAGGACGCCGGGGAGCAATCGCAGTACTTCCTCGACGGCATCGGGGTGGACCTTGTTACCTCCCCGATTGATCACGTCTCCGGCGCGACCCTCGATCCACACGAACCCGTCGTCGTCGATTCGGGCAAGATCGCCGGTATCGACGAATCCATCGGAATCCACCCGCTCCTCGATGCCGACTGCTGAGTTCGGTGGAAGAACGAGGAGATGGTCGCGCTCGTCGATCCTGATGGCCACGCCCGGATGAGGTCGGCCTACAGCGCCGATCTTCTCCGGAAACTCCTTGGCATCGGATGCTGTCCAGCCGATTACCTCGCCAATTTCGGCTTGGCCATAACCATTTAGGACGTGGACGGGAAATTTCGCCGCGAATCGTCCGGCCTGTAGCGGCGAGAGCGGGGCCGTGATGGATCGGACGTACTTCAGTGGGCTGAGATCGGTAACCGAGGAGTCGGTGAGCATCGCCATTGCCGCGGGAGGCAAAACCGTCGATCGAATAGAGAAGCGGTGCACGAGTTCGGCGAATTCCTCCGGCTCAAACTTTTCCATCATGACGAGCGCAGCTCCGGCTCGAAGCCCGAACAGGGCGTTGTAGATGCCGGCATTGAGTGCCATCGAGACAGGGATGAGATTGGGAGTCGGCTCGCGATCGCTGGCGACACCTGATCGGAGCGGACCCAAAACCCGATCGAGCAACTCGACGTAAGCGGTGTGGGTGTGCAGGATCGGCTTAGGCCGACCGGTTGTGCCTGATGTCCAAACCACAAAAGCAACGTCATCGGCGAACAACTGTGGCTCGCCGTCCACGGTGGTGTTGCCTTCCGTTGTGACGATGAGCCGTGGTTGGGTCTGCGTCAGCACGTCGCGCACTTCCGCGTCAGGGAGCCGCGGATTTAAGGGAACGTACACACCACCAGCAAGCCAGATCGCTGCCATCGTGCACACGAGTTCTGGACCATTCGGCAGCATGACCGCGACGCCCTCGCCGGTTTCGATCGCGAGTCTCTCGGTCAACTGGAGCACCCGAGCACGGGCCTGCCCCTTGTTCATTGACTGGTCGACGGTGTGCAACAGGTCGCGATCATCGGCAAAGGGGTGGTCGATGAGCAGTGAAGAGAGATTCAAGCGTGGTGGTGTGGGCAAGATTCTGTCGATTCTCAGAGGAGTTCGAGAACTAGGGCTGAACGTGTGCCGCCGCCGTATCAGTCAGCTGGGTCTAGATCGGATTGTGTGGCAACGAGATCCCCCCATTGTGCGTCGCGCTTTTCGGCGAATGCTCTGGGGCCTTCTTCTTGATCGGGATGGCCCCAAAGGGAAACGAGATCAGCGGCGCCGGCCTTGCATGCGTCGGTGAGTCCGAGTTCGAGAGCGCGCCACAGCGCTCGTTTGCTGGCGGCCATGGCGGCGGGTGAGTTCCGAGCGATCTTTTCGGCGAGTTCCTGAGCGGCTTCGCGTAAGCGCTCGGGTGGATCGACGATCTCACTGATCATGCCAAGTTCGTAGGCGCGTTGTGCTGACATGCGTTCATGACGTCCGAGGAGTGCCATGCGCATGACCGCCTCGAACGGCATCTTGCGCAGTAGACCTATGGCTTCAATGGCGACGACCTGTCCGACCGAGACATGCGGATCAAAGAACTGTGCATCGCTGGCGGCGATGACGATGTCCGCGTCGGCCACCCAATGAAACGCGCCGCCGGCGCAGAGGCCGTTCACCGCAGTGATCACCGGTTTCTGCACGTTCTGATGCCATGCCGTGAAGTGAACGTCGAAGTTCTCCATTGACTCGCGGTAGCGCTCCATGCCGATTCCGTCGCCGGCGATCTCGGAAACATCGACGCCAGTTTGAAAAGCGCGGCCCTCGCCGGTGTGCACGATGACGCGGACAGTTGGATCGGCATCAAGTTCGAGCCACGCGTCGGCGAATTCGTCGCGCATGGTGTTGTTCATGGCGTTCAACTGTTCGGGGCGATTGTTGATAAGCCATCCCACTGCGCCGTGCTGCTCGACCTTGAGACATGTGTAGTTGCCGTAGGACATCTTCATCATCCTTCTTCCGGCGCGCACGCCATCGGTTCGGTGCGCCATTGTGCGTCGCGCTTTTCGGCGAATGCTCGGGGGCCTTCTTCTTGATCGGGATGGCCCCAAAGGGAAACGAGATCAGCGGCGCCGGCCTTGCATGCGTCGGTGAGTCCGAGTTCGAGAGCGCGCCACAGCGCTCGTTTGCTGGCGGCCATGGCGGCG
>JBIIVE010000081.1:0-9706 GCA_044339605.1 Acidimicrobiales bacterium | reverse complement strand
TGATCCGTCAGGACTCACAGCAACGGCGTAGGGCTGAGCGCCAACAGTGATGGAGGTGACGGCGGTTTGAAACGGTGTAGTTGCACTGGCAGGCCCAGGCAAGGTCACCACACTCAGAATGGCAAACGCTGTTGCAATTACTGCGAACATTGCGAGAACTGTTCTGCGGACCATATGAGAACCCCCAACTAAAAGTCGAGAGACCCTTTGCCGGTCGACAAACAAATCCTAGTGGATGCTGCAATTAGAGAAGCCGACTAGGGGAGAGATCCCGTGCCTGCTTTGGGTGCGATGGTGAGTCGGTCTGTAAGCGGGGTTTTGTCCAGCGCCTCCCGGCGCATGTGTGACCATCCATCTGTGCGGCCTACCAGCGGGTGTTGCTTCTTTCGAAACAACTGACGGGCAGCCAATCCCGACGCTCGGCCTTGCTCCAGGTGGGGTTTACATAGCCATCCGAATCGCTTCGAATGCTGGTGCGCTCTTACCGCACCGTTTCACCCTTGCCTGTGCCCGGTTGCCCGGGCCATCGGCGGTTTGCTTTCTGTTGCACTTTCCTGCGGATCACTCCGACTGGTTGTAAGCCAGCACCTTGCCCTTTGGAGCCCCGACTTTCCTCGAACCGGTCAAGCCGGCCCGCGGTCACCCAACCGGCTCACCATCGCCCGGTCAGTCTGTCACGGTGCGGGACGAACGACCACAGAGCCTTTCATGGAGTTATGGAAATCGCAGTAATAGTCGTAGGTTCCGGCCGAAGTAAAGGTTTGAATCCACGTGGCAGCTGGCTTGATGACCCCGGAGTAGAGCTTGTTGGATGCCGTGAACTTCACGTCGTGTGAGGCCACGTCATCGTTGATCCACATGACTGATCCACCCGCTTCGATGTCGATTTCTCGTGGTTCAAACTTTCCGTCTGCGATGTGGATGGTCGCGGCGATCGCTGGTGGGTTCTCGCCTGATGATGATGTTGAGTCCGTTCCGCAAGAGGTGGCGGCGAGGGCAATCACTGCGAACAATATGACAGCGAAGAATCGGCGTACCCGTGAGCGGTTCATTGATGCACCAACTTAGAAGTCGAATGTTGAAAGGTCGGCATACCAACCGCTTGCGCGCTCGATTGCCGATGCCCAACGTTCTCGGTGTGCGGGTCCCGAAGGTTCCACGGTGCGAAGTGGACGCCAGGTTGCAGCAATGTCGTCGAGTCCGCCCCATGTGCCAACCGAAAGTCCAGCGAGGAAGGCCGCACCGAGAGTTGTCGCTTCAAGCACTGGAGAGATTTCAACGGTGCGTTGCGTTGCATCGGCGAGCGCCTGAGTGAATGTTGGGTTTGCGCTCATTCCTCCATCAATCCTTAGCGAAGGAATCGAGAGGCCAGTCGTAGCTTCGGCGGCATCGACAAGGTCGGCGCCGCGTTGAGCAACACCTTCAAGCACTGCTCGAACAATGTGCGGACGAGCAGTGCCGCGCGTAATGCCAAGCAACGTGCCGCGTGCGCCGTAATCCCAGTTAGGAGTTCCGAGACCGAGAAGTGCAGGTACATAGACAACGCCTTCGGTGTCGGTGCACTGTTGGGCAATGTCATGTGAAGCGGCGACTGAATCGATGATGCCGAGGTCGTCGCGCAGCCACTCAACGTTAGTGCCGGCAGAAAGCATGATCGCTTCGAGTCCCCAGACAGTTTCGCTTCCGCGCTTCCATGCGACGATGGGGAAGGTTCCTGATGCGCTCCGAACTCCAGACGCAGGGCGATCGGGGCCGACAACAAGGTCGAGCATGCCGCCGGTGCCGAACGTGATCTTTGCCGGTCCGGGATGCACGCAACCTTGACCAATAAGAGAGGCCTGCTGATCACCAGCGACACCGCAGATCATTGGCGCACCGTTCAGTGCGGTTGCGGGGGCAATCGGGCCGCTTGAATCGACGATCGTTGGCATTGCCGCTCGGGAAATGTTGAGCTTCGCTAGCAGGGCATCGTCCCAATCGAGTGTCTCAATCGAGAACAGACCCGTTACTGCCGCGTTCGACGCATCGGTGACATTCACTGCGCCTTCGGTGAGCGTCCAAATGATCCACGAGTCAACGGTTCCGACGCACAGATCACGACGGCGATCAGGGTCGGCGTTGTCGAGCAGATGCTTGATCTTGGTTGCCGATTGGTTCGGGGCGAAGCGCAGCCCTTCGGCTTGCAGCACAAGACAGTCGCCAAGAGTGCGCAGGTCCTGCCAACCGAGTGCGGGTGCTACCGGCTCGCCAGTGGAGCGGTCCCAAACAATGGTCGATGCTCGTTGTGTGGCGATGCCGATGCCTTCGACCGGACCAGCTTCGGCAAGAGCGGCAAGAGCGGTATCGAGTGCGGCTGTGGCCATGCGAGTTGCGTCGAACTCAACCAACCCGGGTGCGGGCGTGTCAGGAAGAACTTCCTGGCGGAACTCAACGGCAACGGTTGCATCGGGGCGAACGATTGCAGAACGAACGCCTGAGGTTCCGATGTCGACGACAAGAAGGCTCATTGTGTTCTTGCTCCACGTGAGACGGCGATCATTGCGCCGATTGTTCCGAGTGACGCGAAGACCATCGCAAACAAAATGATGCCGAGTAACAGGCCCAGGGGTTCGGAGAAGTCTCGCGTTGCAATCAGATAGACGATCTCGGCGCCAAAGAATGTGACAACGCCTGCAGCGGCGCCGTGGGGGAGGGCATGTGGCGGAAGGGGTCGAGCTGCCGCGTAGCCAGCAAGCGCACCGGCAAAGAACACGATCGCCAACATCACGCCGGCAAGCGCGGTGTCAGAGAAAAGGGTTCGTTGCAAAATTGCGGCGGGAAGCGCAAAGAACAATCCGTTGAATGCTCCGACGAGGATGCTCCGACGATCAAAGGCGCCCACCTAGTGCTCGCTCCCAAAACCCTTGGGCAGATCACCGAATGCCGTCGGCATTCCGAGTTTGCCCGGATTGAGTATGCCGTTCGGGTCAAGCGCCTTCTTCATGGTGTGCAAGACCGAGGTTGCGCCCGCGCCTTGCGCCGCGCTCATGAATCGGGCTCGATTGAGGCCAACTCCGTGATGGTGGCTGAGTGAGCCGCCGTGTGCGAGAGCAGTAGAGGTGCCGGCGTTCCATGCAGACAGATACATCTCTTCGATCGCATCGGGTCCTTCGGCTGGCGCCTTTCCCGCGAAGGTGAAGTACAAACACGCGCCATCGGAATAGGAATGTGAAAGATGTGCCGTCGAAGAGATGATGCCCGGAGTTGCTGCGATCGCATCGCGCACCGTTGTGTACAGCACTGGAAGATCTGTCCACGAGACTGTGAGTTCCAACGTGTCGACCATGTAGCCACGGGAGATCAGCGCTTCAAGAGCGCTCACGTCGTTGCGGTGGCCAAACCACTTCGTGACGAGTTCGGCATCAAGTGGCGCAGCGCTTGAACATTCTTCGGCGGTGATGGTCGTTGTTGCGTCAACAGTTGCCTGGTCGCCTTCGTCGAACGCCAGTAGTACAGCGATATCGCCCGTTGCCCAGTTGCGGTCGGCTTCGGCGGCGTCGTAGAGACGAAGAGCAGCAGGAGCGAGGCCGCGTTGAATGATCCTGCGGCATGCGTCGGCACCGGCTTCGAATGAAGGGAACGCCCACGCGCTGCTGTGATTTGCAGTAGCCACAGAACGAGCCCGCAATCGAGCGCCGGTGATGATGCCGAGCGTTCCTTCGGAGCCCACAAAGAGTTGCGTGAGGTCGGGGCCGGCTGACTGCCGTGCATGTCCACCGGTGTGAACGATTGTCCCGTCGGCGAGAACGACATCGAGGCCGATGACGATGTCTTCGATCTTTCCGTAGCGGTTCGAAAGCTGACCGGCACCGCGACAGGCAAGCCAGCCGCCGATTGTTGAAAGGGCGATCGATTGCGGCCAATGGCCGACGGTGAGGCCGTACTCGGATTGCAGTTCGTCTTCGAAGACGTCGCCAAACATTCCGGCGCCAACGTCGACGATTCCGGAAGTGATGTCAACCGAATGGATGCCGGAGAGAGCGCAGAGGTTCAGTACAACTCCGCCGAAGAGCGGGATTGATCCACCGACAACACCGCTACGCCCAGCGGAGGCGGTGACGGGAATGTTGTTGTCGTTACACAGGCGCAGAACGGCAGCGACCTGTTCGGTTGAGGTTGGCGAAACGACAGCCGATGCGATTTGGCCGATCTCAGCGCTTGATGCCCGAGTCATGATGAGAGGCCACCAATCGCGACTGGCCTCAACGCGATTGGAAAGAGTCTGATCAACTTCAGCGCCCGTAGCGCGCAGCTGTGCGATCAGTTCGTCAGTGACAGGGACGAGTTTGGTTTCGAAGTGGGCCTTCGTGTTCGCAGCGTCGAGATCGATGGGCGGTGTTGGGTGGGCTGGCATCAGTGGACGATCGCTTCAAGCTCTTCGTCGATACGTGCTCGGTAATCGGCCACCTGTCGGGTTTGTTCTGCCTCGTCCCACCCAAGCTCTGGTGCAAGAAGTACAGCGACCGCAGCGGCAGCATCGGCGGAAGCGTCGCGAGTTTCAAGCCTGGCTCGTGTACGACGGCTGAGAATGTCGTCGACTGTCGTGGCCATTTCGTAACGCACCGCAAAGATTGCTTCAGCCCGTAGATAGGGAAGGCCGGGAACGAGAGGTTCGGCGAGTGATGGGTCGGATTCGGCAATCGCAAGCACGGTCGTCGCATCTGATCCGTATCGATCGGCGAGGCGACGTACTTGGTCGCCGCCAAGAGGGGAGATCGTGTCAGCGGAATCGATAAGTTCCTCGTAGCCGTTGGCGCCGTGGATCTTGATGTGCTTTGTCTTGCTGCGGCGGCGAAAGCGCGTGATGCGATCGGAATCAAGAACTTCGGACAGCACTTCGTCGATCGTGTCGGCGGCCATCTCGCGGTAGGTCGTGAGTTTGCCGCCAGTGATCGTGACGACACCGGATGCGGAACGACGCACTTTGTGGCGACGAGAAAGGTCGGCGGTGCGGCCTGAAGCTTCAGGATCGGCAACAAGTGGTCGAAGGCCAGCCCAGGTTCCGAGAATGTCGTCGGTCGTCACGGTTTCAGTGATTGAACCGTTGAGGGCTCGCAACAAGTACTCGACGTCATTTTCGTTGCACTGGGGGTCGTCGATCGGTCCGGTGTAATCGGTGTCGGTTGTGCCTACGAAGGTGAACTGACCCCAGGGAACAACGAACACTGATCGCTTATCGCCAGGAACGGGGATGACAGCAGCGACGGTGTTGCGAACCTTCGACCAAGGAACCGTGATGTGCACGCCCTTAGCGGGTCGAATCGAACGTGGGTGCTCGGCCTCATCAAGGGCACGAACATCGTCAGACCAAACCCCGGCAGCGTTCACGACCGCTTTGGTCGAAATGGTGAATGTTCGACCGTCGGCCTTGACGGTGACTCCGTTGACGTTGCCATTTAGGTCTTTCTGAAGATCGACAACCTCGGTTCGGTTCACGAGTGTGGCGTCGAATCGCAATGCTGCAGTGCGAGCAACGGTCACCACGAGACGAGCATCGTCGGCCTCGGCGTCGTAATAGAGATACGACGGCATCAACTTGTCAGCAGGCAGAGTGGGGAACCACTCGAGCGCTTGTTTCTTTGAAACTCGTTTGTGCATCTTGCCGATGCGCAGGCCGCCGGTGAGGTCATACATCCACATGGCAGTGCCCATGGCGCGGGCGAGTTTGCGGTTCACGACGCCCTTGGTCGAGAAGATGGGGATCAGGAACGGAAGCACCTTGACGAGATGGGGAGCATTGCGGCGCAGGATCTGACGCTCGGCGAGTGCTTCATAGACGAGGCGAACATCGCCTTGTTGGAGATACCGGATCCCGCCGTGCACAAGCTTTGACGACTTCGAAGATGTCCCAGAGGCGAAGTCATCGCGCTCGATCAGGGCAACCCGAAACCCCCGCGATGCGGCATCAAGTGCGCATCCGACGCCGGTGATGCCGCCGCCGATGACGACGACATCGAAGTCGGTGGATTCCAAGCGGCGAAGGGCATCGGAACGGTTGAAGGCGTGGGAGATCATCGCTGCGAGCCTAGAACGGACCAACTCAGAACGCCTGATCGCCTGACCTGCGGAAACGGGGGCCCCGAGCCCGTCTGAATTCGGTTTGTGTCATCGGGTAGAGGGGGTCAATACTCGTCTTTCCCTATTCGCCCGCTCCGCAGGAGCCGTTCTGCACTCATGAAACACACTTGGCATTCCTTGGCCGCCTGCACGGGTATTGACCCCGAGATCTTCTTTCCTGACCCCGAAGACGATGCGGACGCCACGCCGGCGAAGATCGTCTGCGGTCAGTGTGATGTCCGCGAAGCCTGCCTTGAGCATGCACTAGCGGTTCGCGAGAAGGACGGCGTCTGGGGAGGCGCTACTGAGCGCGAACGACGTCGGATGATCCGTCAACGTCGTCGGACGGCCTGACCATGGACTGGTCGGCAGTTCTCTCGACGCTTGTCGCCGGCACTGATCTCACTGCAGCGCAAGCCGCAGACACCTTGCGCGAGATTCTCGCTGGCGACGCCACCGACGCGCAGATCGCCGCGTTCCTCATTGCGCTTCGCATGAAGGGTGAATCGATCACCGAAGTGTCGGCCATGGTCGATGCCATGCTCGAAGCTGCGGCACCTATCGAACTGCCTGCTGGACCTGATGCCATTGACATCGTCGGAACCGGAGGGGCGCCAAGCCGGCGCGCTCATGCATTGAATGTCTCGACGATGGCCAGCTTCGTTGCCGCTGGTGCAGGCGCTCGCGTGGTGAAGCACGGCAACCGCAAGGCTTCGTCAACCTCGGGTTCCTTTGATCTACTCGAGGTCCTTGGTGTGCCGCTTGAACTCGATGGTCCCGGAGTCGCGCATTGTGTCGCTGAAGCGGGAATTGGTTTTTGTTTCGCTCGGTCGTTCCATCCAGCAATGCGTCATGCTGGGCCGGTTCGCACACAACTTGGTGTGCCGACGGTGTTCAACTTTCTTGGTCCGCTTTCGCACCCAGCGCGAGTGCAACGCCAGGTAATCGGTGTGAGTGATTCAAAAATCGCACCAATCGTTGTGGGCGTTCTTCAGAAACGAGGAGCGCCGCGTGCACTTGTGGTCACAGGTGACGATGGCATGGATGAGTTCACGACCACGACAACCACCACGGTGCATGAACTACGTGATGGCGATGTCACCACTTCAACCTTCGACCCACGCGATGTTGGTATTGCACTCGTGTCGGGCGATGCCCTCGCTGGCGGCAGTCCGGATGTAAACGCTGCTATTGCTCGGCGGGTCTTCGCTGGTGAACAAGGGGCTTATCGGGACATCGTGTGTCTCAACGCTGCAGCTGGTCTTTTCGTTGCCGGTGTCGTCGATGACATCGCCACCGGCGTTGTGAAGGCGCAAGCTTCGATCGACTCGGGTGCTGCAGCGACGGTGCTTGATCGGCTGATTAGCGCCGCGAACGACGCGACGAAGTAACGAACTCGCTGTCGTCGACGGCGAGTCCTTTTCGTGGGGTAAACGAACGAAGCGCGGGAAGTGTTGAGGCCAACACGCCATCGCAGTGGTCAAGGGTGAGATCGGGCGCGTTCTTATCGAGCCATGAGGCGATGCACCCGAGTTCATCGGCGAGTTCTCGGTGGACTGGAGCGAGCGGTCCACTGCTGTGCGTGCTCTGTTCTGGTGTTGTTACGGGAAGGCCCAGGCTCGGCAATTCGCCTTCGCCCCAGGCCGATTGCAGACGGCCATGGTCAAGTGCGACACCGCCCAACGAGCCGAGGTCAATGTGGATATGGCCGGCTCGGCGGAGTTGATCGAATCTGCGCTGACGGTTGATGGCACCGGCCAATGTGCTTGCTCGGTCGCGAACGTCGGCAGCTTCTTCGAATCGCTCTTCGGTTGCGAGCGAGGTGATCCGTTCGGTGAGCGGTTGAAGGAGCAGGTCGGGTTCGATCGTTAAGCCACGAATGGCTCGCTCGACGACGAGTTGGTACTCGTCGGGATCAACTCCGCCGGCACACGGACACATCGACACGCCAAGTTGTGCAGCGGTGCACGGAGCGTCACGAAGAGCGCGCTTGCCGATTCGGCCTGAACATCGGCGCAGTGGAACCGAGGTGTGAACGGCGTCGATGACTCGCTGTGCTGACGACCGTGAAAAAAGAGGTCCGAGGTATAACGCGCCGTCGTCTTTCACGTCTTTCACGATCGACAGCCGGGGGAACGTTTCTGCCAATGTGAGTTTCACATAGACATACCGACCCCAGTCCTTGAGTCGTCGGTTGTAACCCGGCATGTACTGGTGGATAAGACGAATCTCGTGCACTGCCGCTGACAGCGGATGGGGATGAACGACATGGTCGATACGCGCTGTCTCTCTGAGCAGGGAACCGATCTTTCGGCGATCGTCGCCAGAGAAATAGGAGCGCACTCGGGCACGGAGATTGGTGGCCTTGCCGATGTAGAGCACATCGCCTCGGGAGTTGCGGAAGAGATAGACGCCGGGGGAGCGGGGTAGGGAATCAGTGAGGCGAAGTTTCTGTGCGCTGGCGTGACCAGCCATCTTCGGCAACGAGAGAAGATCGTCGAGACCGGTGACACCGAGACCGCCGGCGCGCTCGATGAGGAGATGCAGTAGATCGCCAGTTGCTAATGCGTCATCGAGCGCACGGTGTGATGGTTTGTGATTGAGTCGTAGGTGCTCGGCAAGGGTTCCGAGTTTGCAGTTCGGAACTTCATTGCGAACGAGTCGTCGGGCAAGAGCGACCGTATCGACGGCACGATTCGTAAGTTTGGGACGTTGGTCGCGTTCAAGAGCGGCTTGCACAAACGACAGATCGAATCGGATGTTGTGTCCGACGATGACGGCATCGCCGATGAACTCCAGCAGAGAAGGCAGCACCGCTTCGATGCGAGGAGCGGGCATCACCATCGAATGAGTGATTCCGGTGAGCACTGTGATCTCTGGCGGAATCGCACATCCTGGGTTTACGAGGGTCTGGAATGTGCCAAGACACTCGCCGCCGCGGAGTTTCACTGCGCCAATTTCGGTAATGCCGCACGACGCAGCTGATCCACCAGTGGTTTCGAGATCGATGACACAGAACGTGACCTGTGAAAGAGGCATGCCGAGATCATCGAGCGACAACTGCAGCGGATCGAGGGCGGGGGAGCGCACCGGTGCAGTCTGATCGAACAGGCGTTCGTGTGCAAGGAGGTTGTCTGAGCCTCGCTAGTCTCCCTGCGTGTCCTCGACCAGTTATCGCTGCACCGCTTGCGGAAATCTCACTCGTTTCGATGTTGTCTCCACCAAACGCACCCGTGCGTTTCACCACTACACAGTGGGCGGAGACCTCGAGGTTGAGAGTGAAGAGGTCCTCTCCGAATCAATCGAAGAGGTGTCGTGTCACTGGTGTGGAAACGGTGGTTCGGTCGTTCAGACCCAGCCGCCGGCATAAGACACGTACTGGCCGGTCGTGAAGGTGCTCGTTCCATCGAGGAACGGCGCGCAGAACGCAGCGAATTCATCCATGCGACCGAGTCGGCGCAGCGGCACCTGCTTTTCGAACATCTCGCGCACGGCGGGATCTTTGGCTCCAGTTGCTTCAAGGAACTCGGGGAAGTCCATGAAGTTGGTGCCGACGGCATTGACCTGAACGTTCTTACGAGCAACTTCACCAGCGACATTGCGAGTGAGC
>JBIIVE010000080.1:0-9755 GCA_044339605.1 Acidimicrobiales bacterium | reverse complement strand
GCAGTTGCCGTAGTCGTCCGGACGCGCACCTTTGCCGCCGGAATCGACGATGCGATCATTCATCAGCTCGGAGCGAGGCCTGCCGATGGTCCCGAAGCCGCTGGGTTCCGCAATCTCGCTGAGGGGCTTTCGGCCACAGCAGGAGTTCCGCTTCCGGAACTGCTGATCCTCGACACTCCCTCTGTGAATCTTCTTGTGGTTGGAACCGATGCCGAACACACAGCGATCGTCGCTACCTCTGGGCTGCTCTCCCAGTTGAGCCGTGTTGAACTTGAAGGTGTCGTTGCTCGAGCATTCGTACAACTTCGTCAGGGAGATGTTTTCTCCGCCACGATGGGTGTGCGACTCGAAGCCGCCCCTGCGACGCGAATCTTCGCCTCGATGCTGGGCCACAATTCAAGTCTTGGCGATCCCGATCGCGACGTGCTCCTCGATCGTTCGGCAGTGATGCTTACTCGCTATCCACCCGGACTGGTTGGTGCACTCGGAGTAAGTCTTCGAGTGGGATCCATGGTTTCGGCGGGGTCGCCTTTATTGCGCCGACTTTGGCTTGTCGACCCAATTTCTGTTGATGCAGATGCCCTTACCCATCGGATGGAAGCGCTTCGATTGCTATGACCCGCAAAAAGCTGTGGATGATTATTGGTGGATCAGTCGGAGTCCTTGTCATTGCGGGCGGGGCCGTGTTCGCCCTCACCCGTTCCGATTCCACCGAGTCAGCAACTCCCGATCCGACAACCACAACGACGACGACAACCCTTCCGGTGTGGCCGCTTACCGGTGTGCCCGACGCGAAAGCCAGTGGTCCCGCTCACCCCGCCGTTGTGGTCAAGATCGACAACAGTCCCGATTCGCGCCCGCAGACCGGCATCAATGAAGCCGACATCGTCTACGAATTACTTGTCGAAGGTATTACCCGATACGCGTTGGTCTTCCACTCAAACATTGTCGATCCTGTCGGTCCAGTGCGATCGGCTCGATCAAGCGATATTGATCTCGTTGCCAACCTTTCGACGCCGTTGTTTTCTTGGTCGGGAGGCAACGCAGGAGTTGTCGGCGAAGTCAGGAATGCAGAGCGCAAGGGGATTCTGATTGATGCGTCACACGATGCGGCGTCTCCCGCCTATTACCGAGCGAATGATCGTCAGGCGCCACACAACTTGTACGTGCATCTTCCACAGCTTCTTGAGCTCAAGGCTCCTGCGAATCAGGGTAATCCCGCGCCGATTTTCAACTTCCGCAAGGTTGCCACTTCGCCTTCAACGACAACCACGTCCTCAACGTCAACAACAACATCCAAGAAGTCATCGTCAACGACGACAACGATTGCGACGCCGACCACGACGACAACGCTTCCAGGTGTACCCACACCGGGGTTCAGTCTCGATTTCGGTGGCGTCAGAGTTGACTATGTGTGGAACGCCGCCACCAAGGGCTGGTCGCGTCTGCAAGTCGACCAGACTCATCCCCGAGCAAAGAGTCCGACACTCGATACTGCTGGTGTGCAGGTCTCTCCTGAAAATGTGATCGTGCAGTTCATTGACTACGGCCAGAGCCCGTCGGACAGTCGATCCCCGATGGCGCTCACAGTTGGCTCAGGCAAGGTTCTGGTCTTCAGCGACGGTCGGGTGGTGGCGGGCACTTGGTCTCGTGCCAGCGCGGAGAAGCCCACGTCCTACACCGCCGCCGACGGAACACCGATTCTTCTGACGTCCGGTCGGACATGGGTGGCCTTGCCCAGGGTGGGCTCGGCGGTTGTAACGCTCGACCAGCCCACTGCCGACGCGTTTCTTGCCATCAAGGGTTGATCCCCTTCGACTTCGTTCGCGTGGGGTCCTCGCCCGTAGACTCGTCTCATGGCTGATCGAACCAACGGGATTGTCTCCCGAACAACCGGTACTGACCTCGTCAAGCGTGGACTTGCTGACATGCTCAAGGGCGGCGTCATCATGGACGTTGTCGATCCGGCGCAGGCCAAGATCGCTGAAGACGCCGGAGCCGTTGCGGTTATGGCCCTCGAGCGAGTTCCTTCCGATATCCGCCGCGACGGAGGCGTTGCTCGTATGAGCGACCCGGAAATGATTCAAGGCATTCAGGAAGTCGTGAGCATCCCTGTCATGGCCAAGGCTCGCATCGGCCACATCGCCGAGGCTCAGATCCTTCAGGCGCTGAAGGTCGACTACATCGACGAGTCCGAAGTTCTCACACCGGCCGACGAAGCCCACCACATCGACAAGTGGGCATTCGATGTTCCGTTCGTTTGTGGCGCAACCAATCTTGGCGAAGCTCTCCGACGCATTTCCGAAGGCGCATGCATGATCCGCTCGAAGGGCGAGGCCGGCACCGGCAACGTGGTCGAAGCAGTCCGTCACCTCCGTTCGATCCTTGGCGACATTCGCAAGATCACCACCGCCGATCAGGCCGAACTCTTCGAATGGGCCAAGCGTCTGCAAGCGCCACTTCCGCTCGTCCAGGAAATTGCCGAAACCGGAACGCTTCCCGTGCCGATGTTCTGCGCTGGCGGCATCGCCACTCCCGCCGATGCATCGCTCGTGATGCAACTTGGCGCTCAGTCCGTCTTCGTCGGTTCAGGCATCTTCAAGAGTTCTGATCCAGCGCACATGGCCAAGGCCATTGTTGAAGCCACCGCCAACTACCTCGACCCCGACATTCTTGCGAAGGTCAGCCGTGGCCTTGGCGATGCAATGCCCGGTCTTGAAATCGGTTCGCTTGAAACCAGACTCTCTGAGCGGGGTTGGTGAGCCGCTCTGCGGTGAACCGTTTCAAATGACAGCTCGTGGATCGGAGCCCCCAGGTGGGTCTTCCCCGTATCGGAGTACTCGCGCTTCAGGGCGCAGTTGATCTGCACGTTCACGCGCTTGAACGTCTTGGTGTCGAAACAGTTGAGGTGCGTCGGGCCGAGCATTTAGCCCGTGTCGATGGGTTGGTTCTGCCTGGTGGTGAATCCAGCACGATCTCGAAACTGCTCGTCATCAACGAATTGTTCGAACCGTTGGCAGAACGCCTCGATGCGGGCATGCCCGCGTTCGGAACTTGTGCAGGCATGATCATGTTGGCTTCCGAGATTCTCGACGGACGCGACGATCAGTTGTCATTTAGTGCCATCGATATTTCGGTTCGTCGCAACGCGTTCGGTCGTCAGATCGATTCATTCGAAACCGATCTGAACGTGATCGGCTTGGCCGAAGCTCCGGTTCATGCCGTGTTTATTCGGGCACCAGTTGTCGAACGAGTCGGACCGGGTGTTGAGATTCTCGCTGCGGTTGAAGAAGGTCGGCCCGTGGCCTGTCGTCAAGGTGCAGTGCTCGTGACCTCATTTCACCCGGAATTGTCACCCGATCTGCGACTCCATGAACTATTCATCAAGGGGATGGCAGCATGACTGCCCTCCTCGCAGTATCTGACCAGTAAGAGAGGCACCGATGTCCGGACATTCCAAATGGGCGACGATCAAGCACAAGAAGGGCGCTGCTGATCAAAAGCGCGCCAAGGTGTTCGCCAAACTCATCCGTCAGGTCGAAGTTGCAGCGCGTGAAGGTGGCGGCGATCCCGCGATGAACCCAGCGCTGCGCACGATGTTCCAAAAGGCGCGCGACAGTTCTGTCCCGATCGACACCATCGAGCGCGCCATCAAGCGCGGCACTGGTGAACTCGAAGGCGTCACCTATGAGCAGATCACCTACGAGGGCTACGCACCGCACGGCGTTGCGATCCTCATCGACGTGCTTACCGATAATCGAAATCGTTCGGGTAGCGAGGTGCGCACTGCGCTGAAGAAAACCGGAGGCTCGCTCGCCGAACCCGGTGCCGTGTCGTGGCAGTTCGAACGCAAAGGCGTCATCATCCTTCCGCGAAGCGCTGAAGAAGACGACATCATGATGGCGGCGCTCGACGCCGGCCTTGAAGATCTTGCCGACGAAGGTGACTCATGGAAACTCGTGTGCGCGCCAACTGATCTTGCTGCAGTGCGTGCTGCGCTTGAAGAAGCAGACATCGCTATCGAGTCCGCCGATTCAACAATGGTGTCGACCACAACGGTGATGCTCGATACCGCCGATGCAGCCAAGGCCGTGCTTCGGGTTATCGATGCCCTCGAAGACGACGACGACGTCCAGGACGTCTACGCAAACTTCGACATTCCCGACGAACTCATGGGTTCGATCGACCTCTAATACTTTGCTTTACGCAGCGGCTCTCGGTCTCTGAGGGTGCGTGAAACGACTCACCGATAGATCCACGATCGACGCTCGCCTAAGGTTTGGCTTCCGGTTTGCGTTGCCTGAAGGGAATCCTTGTCATGATCGAAGTGGGAGATATCGCACCCAACTTCGTGCTTGACGGCATCAACGGCGACGGGACTGACCAACGACAGTTTTCCCTTGATGGGTATCGGGGCGCTCCCGTCGTTCTCGTCTTTTATCCGGCCGACAACTCGCCGGTGTGCACGGCGCAACTGCGCTCCTATACCGACGACATGTCTGCGTTTGCCTCGGTCGGCGCGCAGGTGCTGGCCCTGAGTCCACAGTCAGTTTCTGATCACATCGAGTTCGCACAACAAAACGGCGGTTTCGGTTTTCCGTTGCTGGCCGACGTCGATAAACAGGTTGCGAAGGACTACGGGATTCTCGGCCCGATTGGTTTCTATCGCCGCTCAGTGTTCGTGATCGATGCCAACGGCGTCATCCGCTGGGCCCGTCGGGCAGCTGCCGGGCTTACCTTTCGTCCGGCCGACGAGATCGTCGAGGCGGTGCGCTCGATCGGGGAGTGACCGGTTCGGTTGCGTCAGTTTCCGCTTCGAGTCGGCGCCAGGCCTCAACTCGTTGTGGGTTGAGAGTTCCATCAGCCAACGCCGAGGCAACGGCACAGCCGGGCTGACCTTCGTGTTGGCAATCAGCGAAGCGACATGTTGAAGCGATTTCATCGACATCAACAAATGTTTCGGCAACGCCGTCGGTATCGGCAATAAGCCCGACTGCTCGGATGCCGGGGGAGTCAATGAGAACGCCACCGCCGGGGAGCAGATGAAGTTCTCTCGTTGTTGTTGTGTGTCGGCCTTTGCTGTCGCTCTCACGAACATCGCCAATCGTGACAACGTCATCGCCGAGTAGCGCGTTCACGATGCTCGACTTTCCCGCACCCGATTCGCCGAGCAGCGTCACGGTATCGTGACCGATGATGGAACGAAGTTCATCGATACCGATGCCTTCCTTCACCGAGGTCACGATGACATCGATGCCGGGGTGGGCGGCACGTACTTCGTCGGCGGCATGCTGAGGATCGACCTCGGACGCGCCATCTCGCGATGCTTTGGTGAGTACGACAACTGGCTCTGCCCCCGCATCGCGACTGATAGCGGTGCCCCGTTGAATGCGACCGTCCTTCACTGGTCGATCGAGCCCGCAGACCAGCAGCACTTTGTCGATGTTGGCAGCGAGCTGCTGTTCGCCGTCTCCGTGAGCATTTCGTCGACGCAAAAGCGAGCGCCGGGGGAGGACGGCGACGACTTCACCATCTTTGAACGCGATCCAATCGCCGACAGTGGGCTGTGGTTCGAGCCGAAGTGTGAGCATCACGGTTTCGGTTCGGTCCGCCAAAGCGAGTACAAGCGCAACGCCGTGATGCTGAAGCACTCTTCCGGGTTCAGCGCCTTGGAGAGTCGAAGCGAGAGTTTTCGCCCACGCTGGATCCCAACCGAGTGGAACCAGCGATTCAAGTGATGCGCTCACGAGTTCAAGATTCCGACACGTTCCCAGTTGTGACGTAGGTATCGAGTCGCTCGAGGGTCTTTTCCATCGATGCAAGATTCTTGGTGGGAACCTTCTGACCCTCAAGGAGCCAAGGCAACGGACTTGGTCGCCAATCAAAGGTTTCGGTCACCTTCGTGCCACCGTCGACCGTTTCGAGCTCGTAACGCCACACGTGCTGGCCGATATGACGCCAACCGATCTGTTTGCCGTCTTCGAACTCGACCACTTTGTTGCGCATCGTTGCGTGGAAGCTCATCTTCATTCCGAACTTTGCGCCAAGGAAGAGTCGCGGCGGATTGCCCTTCGCTTCGACGAGGCTCCCGGAACCATCGATGATGGAGTGCTTTGCGGGGTCAGCGAGAACCTCGAAGATGTCCTGCGCTGGTGCAGCAATAACACGGCTGGTGGAAACGTGACGATCTGCCTTTGGTGTGCTCATGACGTCAGTCTCTCAGGCTGCTGTCTTCGATGTGAGTACATCTTGAAGGGCAACGTCGATTGTGGGGTGGGCGAAGCAATAGCCGCTGGCGGTGAGTGACCCCGGGAGTACACGAGCGCTGGTGAAGAGCAGTGCATCGGCGAGTTCGGCGCCCAGCAAGAGTTTCGGGCCGAACGAGGGAACGGGGGCCAGGGTGGGGCGGTGCATTGCCTCGCCGAGGGCTTTCGTGAACTCTCGGTTGGTGACCGGCGTCGGCGCAGTCGCATTGACGGGTCCGCTGATGTCGTTGTCGATCAGCCAGCGAATTGCTCCGATCTCATCGGCCATCGAGATCCAACTCCACCATTGCTTGCCCGAGCCCATGCGGCCTCCGAGCCCGAAGCGGAAAAGGGGAAGCATCTTTGCCAACGCTCCACCATCTGCAGTGAGCACGATGCCAGTGCGCAGGAACGGCACGCGAATTCCGGCGGCAATTGCGGGCGCCGCGGCTGCCTCCCACTCGACACACACATCGGCGAGGAAGCCGCTGCCGGCAGGCGCGGTTTCGTCGACAGCGGTGTCGCCAGTGTCGCCGTAGAAGCCGATCGCTGATCCGCTGACCATGACCGACGGCGGCGTGTTGAGCGTGGCGAGGGTGTTGGCAAGTAGCGCGGTGCCCTTCGTGCGGCTCTCAAGGATGTCGCGCTTGTAGGACTCTGACCAGCGCTTATCGCCAATGCCGGCGCCAGCGAGGTGCACAACAGCATCGACGCCTTCGAACTTCGCAGCCTCAATCGTTCCGGCCGCTGGATTCCACTCGATGGTCTCGATTCCGCCTGACATTGGTCGGCGCACGACTGGCACCACCTGATGTCCGTCTTTGGTGAGCGATGTCGTAAGCGAGCGGCCGATAAGGCCCGATGCTCCGGTGATGGCGATCTTCACGGGTACTCCTGGAAGTGGGGGACAGGCAGGTGTAACACCAAGAACAGCGTTCCTATGCCCTCAGCGCCCGATTCTGTGATCTGAGGTTCATGCTCAGTCCCGATACGATCTGAGGTCCATGAGTACCCGGAAACTGATCCTTCTCTCGCTGGCCTGCGGTCTAGCGATCTTGGCTGCTGCCGCAGCTCAATTGTTCCTCGCGGCTCGCTGATCGGCGAAGTTCGATCCGAGCCAATGGAGGGGAAAGTATCGGTCAGGCCCCGGCCTCGGCACCGGTAGGATCAGGCTCCCCGTAGTCGCGATAGAGGTGGTCCGAATGGCCGAGAACTTCGACGTCGTCATCATTGGTGGCGGCCCCGGTGGTTATGCCGCCGCCCTGTATGGAGCATCGGCAGGACTCAACATCGCATTGATCGAGAAGAACCGTATGGGCGGCACCTGCCTCAACGTGGGCTGTATTCCCGCCAAGGAACTTCTCGAGACTGCATCGATTCGCCGTGCGATCGAAAGTGCTGCGGCCTTCGGTCTCACGACTTCTGAACCCGTACTCGATTTCTCGGTGACACAGACCCGCAAGCAGGGTGTGATCGACGGCCTTGTTGGCGGTCTCACTGGACTACTCAAGAAGCGCAAGGTCACGGTCTATGACGGCATCGGCACATTGCATGCCGGTCATGTCGTCAAAGTTTCTGGTGGATCATCGGGCGAAGTTGAACTTCACGGCACCAATGTGATCCTTGCCTCAGGCTCGGTGCCTCGCACGATCCCCGGCTTCGACGTCGATGGCGTCACCGTCCTTACGTCGGACGAACTGCTTTCACTTCAGAAGTTGCCGGCAACTGCGGTTGTCATCGGCGGCGGTGCAATCGGCTGCGAATTCGCATCGATGATGTCCGATCTCGGCACCGAGGTCACGATTCTTGAAGCCCTGCCGCAGATCCTTCCTGGTTGCGACGAGGACATCACCCGTGTTGTCCTTAAGTCCTTCAAGGATCGCAACATCACCGTTCGCACCGGAGTTTCGGTGAATGGGCACGACATCAAGTTCGGCGGCGGCACCACCGTGAAGTTCGGTGAAGGCGAAACCGTCGATGTCGACATGGTCGTTGTTTCGGTCGGTCGTCGTCCTCTTTCTGAAAATCTTGGTCTCGACGGCACCGCAGTTGCAGTGAGCGATCGTGGTCATGTCGTTGTCGATGCCCATTGCCGCACCGGCGAGCCCGGGGTGTGGGCTGTCGGCGATCTCATCGCTACGCCAGCGCTCGCTCACATTGGTTTCGCTGAAGGAATGCTCGCCATTCGCGACATGCTCGGCGAAGACCCGATGTCGATCGATTACTCCAAGGTTCCGTGGTGCATCTATTGCCACCCCGAGGTCAGCTTCGTTGGTCACACCGAGAAGTCAGCCAAAGAGGCTGGTTTCGATGTCATCGTGAGCAAGCACCGCTACACAGGTAACGGACGTGCACTCATTCTCGGCGAGCCCGAGGGCATGGTGAAGGTCATTGCCGAAAAGCGTTCCGACGGAACCGGCGGTCGCTTGCTTGGTGTTCACATGGTCGGCCCGTGGGTTACCGAACAGCTTGGTCAGGCCTATCTCGCAGTCAACTGGGAAGCAGATGTCGACGACGTTGCCGCTTTCATTCAACCGCACCCCACGCTGAGCGAATTGTTCGGTGAAAGCGTTCTTGCTCTCACCGGCCGCTCACTTCACGGCTAAATCCCGGAGGATTTCATGGCAGAGATTCAACTTCCGCAACTTGGTGAGTCCGTCACTGAAGGAACCATCACAAAGTGGTTCAAGGCAGTCGGCGACTCCGTTGCTGAAGACGAGGTCTTGTTTGAGGTTTCCACCGACAAGGTCGACTCCGAAGTTCCGTCGCCGGTCGGTGGTGTGCTCACCGAGATCCGTGTTGCCGAGGGCGACACTGTCGATGTCGGAACCGTTATTGCTGTTGTCGGCGATGGCGCTGCTGCCCCTGCACCTGCACCTGCCGCGGCGGCTCCTGCCCCTGAACCCGAGCCATCGCCCGCGCCGGCACCGGTTGTCGAAGCTGCTCCTGCTCCTACTCCTGCACCCGTGGCGCCTGCCCCGGCGCCCGTTGCGACGCCAGCGCCCGCTCCGGCACCGGCACCAATCGCTGCGCCTGCTGCGGCCACCGCAGGTCAGGTGCTGTCGCCGATTGTCCGTCGCCTCATCGCCGATTACGGCCTCGATGCCTCTCGTATTGCCGGCACTGGCCCCGATGGTCGCATCACTCGGTCCGATGTTGAAGCCGCAATCCGCTCCGGCGTTGCGTCCTCGTCGACCCGCAGCGCTGCGGCAGCTGTTCCTGCACTCGCAGCAGTAGCGGCCACCACGGGCGGTCAGCGTCGAGGAACGCCTGCCCCGCGTTCAGGTACCGGCGACACCGTCGAACCCCTGAACAACATCCGCCGTCGCACTGGCGAACACATGGTGATGTCAAAGCAGGTATCGCCGCACGCCTACACGATCGTCGAAGTCGACTACGAAAATGTCGAGCGTGTTCGTCGTTCACATCGAGACGAGTTCCGTGCTTCGGAAGGTTTCAGCCTTAACTATTTGCCATTCGTCTCTCGTGCAGTCATCGACGCGTTGCGCA
>JBIIVE010000079.1:0-9792 GCA_044339605.1 Acidimicrobiales bacterium | reverse complement strand
GATCGTGTCGTAAATCGAGTAGCCCAGAATCGTGAGGAAAGCGATCACAGTCCCAGGCGAAACCTCAAACTGGAAAATGGAATAAACACCGACGGAGATCAAAACGTCGTGGACCACCGCGAACACAGCGGCCACAGCCATTCGCCACTCAAGGCGAATAGAGAGATAGATGAGAATTGCGATTGCAAAGAAGATGAGAGCCCGAATTGCTGATGCCGTGACGTCCGATCCCCACGATGCTCCAACTGTCGAAACACTCACTTCGGAAACATCGGTACCAGCCAGATCGGCGAGAGCCTGCCGAACTTCGACCGTGTGTTCAGGGGTACTTTCCGGACCTTGCACCCTGAGAATGTCGGCTCCAACGATCTGGATCTTGGCCTGAGCCTCGCCTACAGACTCGAGCTCGGATCTGGCCTCCTCTACCGAGACTCCAGGAGCGCGTACTTCCCAAGAAACGCCACCTTCAAAGTCGATACCGAGATTCAAGCCGCGAGTCGTCAGCGAAACGATGCTTGCGACCACCAGAACTGCCGAAACAGCAAGACCACGCTTCCACCACACCAAGAAATCGATGTTTGTTTGACCGCGATTGATGCGCGACATCCAATTCATCGACTGACCTCCGCTTGAACGCGCGCCTGACCAGCACGCGAGGTTTGTTGGGGGATTTCTGCAGGGAGACCCAATATCCGAGGATGTGCGCGGAGGAACTTCGATCGGGTGCAGAGCTTGACCACGGGCCGCATAAACGACCACGACATCAAGATGTCAAGTGCCGTCGAAAGTGCGAGATAGAACGCGAACCCTCGTACTGGCCCAACGGTGAGCCACCAAAGAAGGCCTGCGCCAATCAACGAAGCAACGTCAGCCTTCACGATCGTTGAGAACGCCGTAACGAACGACTTGTCGGTCGCGCTTCGGATTGCACGTCCTTTGTAGACGTCTTCCTTGAGGTGCTCGTAGTACACGACGTTCGAGTCGAGTGAAACACCGACCGAAACAATGATGCCGGTAATTCCAGCGAGAGTCAGTGCCAAACCGTTGTTCGAACCGAGCCAAGAAATGATTGACCAAAGCAATGCGCCCTCAACAGCCAACTTCACGATCGCAAGGAACCCGAGGACTCGGTAGAACGCGATCATGTAGGCGGCCACGAGCAGGACGCCGACGAGGCCGGCGACCAATCCGGCATGCAACGCGTCGCGTCCGAGAGTCGCTGAAACAATCTGCGCTTGCTGCTGTTCGAATTCCACCGGCAAGGCGCCGTACTTCAATGAGGTCGCAAGATCCTTCGCTGTCCGTTCCGTAAACGAGCCCGAGATCTCGATCTGGTCGGCTTGGAAACTTTGGCTATTGATGCTTGGAGCAGAAAGCACACGACCGTCGAGCACGATCGCCAACTGACCCGTGGGGCAGGTCGAACCCTTCGTGAAGCACTGGCCAGCAATGGCGTTGAATCCACCAATACCTTCAGCACCACTCTTGAAGGTCGGAGCAACGACCCACTGGCCTGACTCAGAAAGATTGGCGCGCGCTGTTTCAAGCGCACTGCCAGTAAGAGAAACGGGACCAACGGCGTATGAACCAACGAGCACACCATCGTCACATTGCGGAAGTATGGCTTGACCGCCTGCGTTGATCTCTTCGGCTGAAAGGCCCGAGACACACACATCAAGTGGCAAACCGCCGACCGTCTTGGTTGGGTCGATCGTCGTCGTTGGGCTTGATGGTTCAGGTGCAACAGTTGTCGCGGTCGCGGTTGGATCGCCGCTGGTCGTGGTCGTGGCTTCCTGCGGATCAATCGGGACGTTGGCGAGCACCGGGCGGAACTGAAGTTCCGCCGTCTGACCAACAAGTTCAAGTGCCCGCTCTTTGTCCTTCACGCCAGGAATCTGGATGAGGATGTTGCTGCCCTGACGAGTAATTTCCGGTTCAGCAACACCAATGGCGTCGATTCGCTGACGAATAATCGCAATTGCTTGATCGATCGTTTCGTTGTCGACCTCTTGCACGGGTTTCAGGACGACAGACACGCCGCCTTGGAGATCAAGTCCAAGAAGTGGTTTGTTGCCGGCAGCGAATGTGTAGATCAGTGCCGCTACCGCAATCACGACGATTACGACAAGCGAGCCAAAGCCACGGAGGCGTTTCACGCGTCTGAGTCCTCGTCGTTGGTTTTGTCAGTGTCGTTGGTCTCCGCCACAGGCGAGTCGAAGACCTGCGAGGCAATGGCTCGACGGGCGATTTTGATCTCAACGCCAGGCGCAACCTGCAGCAGGACCATGGCCTCGCTGACCTCGACGAGTGTGCCGTAAATGCCGGAGCCAGTCATGACCTCGTCTCCTACAGCCAATGACTGGACGAAGGCATTGTGGCGCTTGAGCTCGCGCTGCTTCGGAAGAATCAGCACGACCCAAGCAACGGCGAACAAAATGATGATGATAAGGACGTTCATGGTTTCGGAAGGTCTCGTTTTAGGGGTTCTAGGGCGCAAACGGCGCAACGTTAGCCCTCTTCACCCCTACCCCATTATTCGGCTCTGGCGAGGTTCAGTCCCAGACCGATGCCACCGATGCCCGGAATTGGTCGTAGGTGCCAGCCACGATCGCAGCCTGAGCCGCCTCCATAAGCCGCAGCAGCCAGTGCACGTTATGAATCGTGGTCAATCGGGCGGCAGTTGGTTCGCTCACCATCAGAAGATGGCGGAGATAGGCCCTCGACCAGCGGGAACAGGCCTCGCAGGTGCACCCCGGCTCGAGCGGGTCGGGATCGTCGGCGAATCGGGCATTTCGCAGATTCATTCTTCCTGAACTGGTGAGAATCGTCCCATGGCGAGCGAGTCGGGTCGGCAAGACGCAATCGAACATGTCAACGCCGAGGGCGACGGCCTCGACGATGCTCACTGGGTCCCCGACTCCCATCAGATACCGGGGCCGGTCAGCGGGCAACACCTCAGTGACCGCAGCAAGGGCCGGAAGCATCTCGGCCCTGGTCTCGCCTACGGAGAGACCACCAATGCCGTAGCCGTCGAATCCGATCTCGAGGGTGCGCTCAGCGCTCTCGGTGCGCATGGCCACATCAACCCCACCTTGCACGATGCCGAACTGTGCCTGCTTCGAACCAGATTGGCGAGCTGGCGCATGCGCCGCTTTCGCACGACCCGCCCACAGAACTGATCGTTCGAGAGCCGCGCGCACGACGGCCTCAGATGATGGAAGCGGCGGACAAACGTCGAGGACCATCTGAATGTCCGAACCCAACTTTTGCTGAACCTCGACGCTCCCCTCGGGGCTGAGGTGGTGATAGCTGCCGTCGTAGGTCGACTTGAACTTCGCTCCCTCATCATTCACTTTGGGCTCAAGCGAAAAGATTTGAAAGCCACCGGAATCTGTCAGCACATGACCATGCCAGTCGGCGAAACCGTGGAGACCACCAAAACGATCAATGAGGTCGGCCCCCGGTTTCAACATGAGGTGATAGGTGTTGCCCAGGATGACTTCAGCACCGAGCTTCTCGAGATCGGCTGAAGTCAGCGTGCGAACGGCAGCCCGAGTGCCCACGGGCATGAAGCAGGGAGTACGAAACGAACCACGCGCTGTGTGCACGACGCCGGTTCGAGCGAACCCATCGGTTGCGTCGATCTGCAAACGAAGGACGGTTTCTGTTGCGTCTGTACTCAACACTTCTCCAGTGACGTCGAAAAAAATATTCGTATCTGGGCTCCATGTCACCACAACTGACCCTTTGAGGGCGTTATCGTCGTCGACATGTCAGACACCTCCCACAACACCTACTTCGATGGTGGCGTTCAGAGCCTCGGCTTCGAGACCGCTGCAGGCCGAGCCACCGTTGGCGTCATCGCCCCCGGCACCTACGACTTCAACACCGATGCGCCCGAGCGCATGACAGTGATGAACGGAGTTCTCGAGGCAATCGTCGACGGCGAGAGCGACTGGGAGATCTACCCCAAGGGATCAGGTTTCGAAGTTCCAGCTTCGAGCCATTTCCAGGTACGAGCCGAAGCGCCTGCGGCCTACCTTTGCGAATTCCTTTAAATCGGGACTGACAACTCAGCGACGCGTCAGCAACATCGCATCGCCAAAGGACAAGAAGCGGTAGCCGTCGCGTAACGCGTCGGCATAGAGGTCGCGCCACCTCGGCCCGACGAACGCGTCGATCATCACGATCAGCGATGACTTGGGAAGATGGAAGTTGGTCATCATTCGATCGACCACCAAAAAGTCGTAGTCGCCATGAATGAAGAGCTCCGTTCGACCTTCGTTCACCCCGAAGGCGGCTGCGCTTTCAAGCGCTCGCACCGCTGTGGTCCCGACCGCAACGACTCGCCCACCATTCGCTTTCGTTCGTGCGCAGGCATCGAGAGTTTCCTGGGGAACGCGGAAGGTCTCTCCGTGCATTAGGTGATCTTCGATGCGATCGGTTGCGATCGGTCGGAACGTTCCGAGACCGACCACAAGTTCAACATCAGCGCGACCAATGCCTCGTTCTGCGCATCGGGCCAGTACCTCGGGCGTTAAATGAAGCCCCGCAGTTGGGGCCGCTGCAGAAGCGGGTCGCTCAGAGAAGACAGTTTGGTAGCGCTCTTGCTCCGCCAGCACCTCGGTGATGTACGGGGGAAGCGGCATCACTCCGAACTGCTCAAGGACATCGAGCAATGGCCCCTCTCCATCGATCGTCACCACCCGGCGGCCATCGCCGAGGTCCTCATCAACCGATACTTCGAGCCCAGAGCCACGTTCGGGACGCACGATTGTCCCGGAAGGGAGTTTTCTTCCTGGACGGACTAACGCTTCCCAACGCGAACGCCCTGCATCGGACAAGGATCCACCATCGAGTCGCTCAAGGAGAAGCACTTCAACCGCGGCGCCAGTTTCTTTACGCAGTGCGAGACGAGCGGGAAGAACGCGCGTTGTATTCAGAACAAGGAGATCGCCGGGCTCGAGAAGATCTGGCAGTTCACGAACGATGTGATTGAGCGGCTTGCTTCCCGCCCCTCGGTCGACAAGCAGGCGCGCAGCGTCTCGTTCGGCCAATGGGTGCTGCGCAATTGCCGACTCGGGAAGTTCGTAATCGAATGCAGACGTTTCCATAGCGAGGCGAGGCTAGAGCGTTGGGGCCGAGGTTTTGCTAAGCCTCGAACATGCTGCGCGAAGGATCGGCCGTAAGCGGTGCGCTTGCGGGGGCGACCAATCCCATATGCGCCCAAGCCGCGGGGGTCGCAACCCGACCACGTGGGGTTCGCATGAGTAGTCCCTGTTGGATGAGGAACGGTTCGTAGACGTCTTCAACTGTTTCTTCGGCTTCGCCAACGCTTATGGCCAAGGTGCCGAGCCCAACAGGGCCGCCACCGAACTTCTGACACAAGTTGGAAAGCACGGAGCGGTCGACTTTGTCGAGACCAAGGTCGTCGACGCCAAAGACCGCGAGCCCTTCGTGCGCAGTTGCTTCATCGATACGGCCATCGCCACGAACCTCGGCGAAGTCGCGAACTCGGCGAAGAAGACGATTGGCGATACGGGGTGTGCCACGGGCGCGTCGGGCGATCTCGGAGGCGCCACCGTCGTCGATACCGATTCCGAGAATGCCACCAGCGCGCGTAACGATCGATTGCAGTTCGTCGGCGTCGTAGTAATCGAGACGAGCGACCAAACCGAAGCGGTCGCGCAAGGGACCGGTGATGAGGCCCGTACGCGTCGTGGCTCCGACGAGGGTGAACCGTGGCAGATCGAGGCGAATCGAGCGAGCGGCAGGGCCTTTGCCCAACACAATGTCGAGTTGGAAATCTTCCATCGCGGGATACAGCACTTCTTCGACGTTGCGACTGAGGCGATGGATCTCGTCGATGAACAAGACATCGCCTTCGCCGAGACGGGTGAGGATGGCCGCGAGGTCTCCGGCTCGGTCGAGCGCAGGACCAGAGGTCACATGAAGGCCAACTTGCAGTTCGGCAGCCACGATGCCGGCGAGAGTTGTTTTTCCGAGCCCTGGAGGACCAGCAAATAACAAGTGATCGACTGCTTGTTCTCGGCGACGAGCGGCCTCGAGGATGATGCCGAGATGCTCTTTTAGTTCACGCTGACCAACGAAGTCGTCGAGGTGTCGAGGACGTAGGCCGCCTTCTTCACCAATGACGTCGGCGCCCGTGGGGTGATCGGTGAGCACCGGTTCGACATCGTCGGGCGTGGGTTCAGGCGAAAGAAGTTCGTCGCGCATCAGGCGGCCAATCGTTGCAGAGCGAGACGCAGCAATTCAGCAGTGTCGTTTGAATCGGGAAGTTCCTTCACCGCTTCGGCAACTTCGTCTGGCCCGTAGCCAAGTTCAGAAAGCGCGGTGCGCACGTCGGCAACTGATGAGGAGCCACCGGTTGAGCCGTCGACAGAAACGGAACCAGCCCCGATATCGAGACCAGGGATATCGAGTTTCGACTTGAGTTCAATGAGTAGACGGGCTGCAGTCTTTTTACCAACGCCCGGCACCAAACACAGCGCATCGATGTCGTCATTGGCCAACACCCGAACCAACGAAGACGGCGGATGCACGCTCATGATGCCGAGAGCGAGTGCGGGGCCAACTCCGTGCGCCGACAACAATGCTTCGAAGACCATTCGTTGCTCTGAAGAGGTGAATCCGTAGAGCGTTTCGGCATCCTCGCGACGGTGATGATGAGTATGCAGAAACACTTCGGAGCCAGTTTCGCCAAGTGACGCTGCCGTTGAAGGCGCGACGATGACCCGGTAACCAATGCCTGAAACCTCGACGAGCACTTCACCCGACGGCAATCGCTCGAGCAACGCTCCACGAACTGAGCCGATCATTTCGCGCTCACTTTCGCAACCGCTCGATTGGCGGCTGCACGCATCGGCGCCATAGCGACATGACACAGTGCAAGTGCCGCAGCATCAGCAGCATCGAATGGATGCGGCGGTTCGGACAAACCAAGCAAGGTCTGCACCATTTGCTGCATCTGTACTTTGTCGGCGTTGCCCCAACCGGCTACTGCAGACTTGACCTCGTTGGGCGAGTACTGCACGACCTCGCAACCGGCATTGACTGCTTCGACCATGGCAATACCACTGGCCTGACCAACCGACATCGCCGTGCTCACGTTCACTTGGAACAGCACGCGCTCGACCGCCATTGCGGTGACAGGAAACTCAGCGAGCAGAGCGCGCAGTTCAGACTGGAGTTCGGCAAGCCGGTAATGGACCTCGTCGGAAGGCGACGTACGCATCACGCCCAGAGCCACGGCCCGCGGCGGGGCGCCTTGTGGCACCTCGAGCACGCAATAGCCGCATCGGGTCAGCCCCGGGTCAATACCAACTACGAACATGCGTACGATCGTAGCCACTTGCCCTGCAAAAGCGAAGGACCCGGCTCGAAAGCCGGGTCCTCACTCTCGATCTGGATCAGATCACTTCGGGCTGAAACGTGCCCCACCATCGACGCGAATCGTCTGAGCGTTCATGTAGGAGTTCGTGATGAGCTGCATCACCATCGACGCGAGTTCGCTGGCATACCCAAGACGATCTGGGAAGAGCACATCCTTGGTGAGCTTCGCCTTGAATGCCTCACTACCTTCACCTTCGCCATAGATCGGAGTGTCGATCAGGCCAGGGGCAACCGTGTTCACTCGAATGCCAACGACTGCAAGGTCGCGTGCAATCGGAAGAGTCATTCCCGCAACGCCACTCTTTGAGGCGGAATAGGCGGCCTGACCAATTTGACCATCGAACGCGGCGGTCGACGCCATGTTGACGATGGCACCGCGCTCGCCGTCATCGGACACTGGTTCTGTCCGGCTCATTGCTGTCGCAACCAAACGAATGCAATCGAACGTGCCAGTGAGGTTCACGTCGATTACTTTGCGCCAGTAATCAAGATTAAAGGCCGAGTCGTAGGATCCGTCCTTGCCGATGGTGCGGCTCGCTGCGCCGATACCCGCAGAGTTCACGAGGGCGCGAATCGGACCCATTTCCTCGGCCATGCCAATAGCGGCCTTGATGTCGTCGCTGTTGCACACATCGACGTGAGCAAATGCGCCACCGATTTCGCTCGCAAGCGCATTGCCCTTTTCATCGTTGAGGTCGGCGATGACGACCTTTGCGCCGCCAGCGGCGAGTTGACGTGCACATGCTTCACCGATGCCCGAAGCGCCGCCGGTGACGATTGCTGAGATTCCATTGATTTCCATGGCTGGAGAGAATACGGGGAGCGGCTGCTCCAGACCGCATTTCTGACCACAATCGTGAATCAGAAGAGCGAAAGCTGCTCGTCGTCGGGGTAGGCCCGGGAAGCGTCCACGATCCCCTGCGCTGATTCGCCGGTTCCGAACGTGTCTGGCGGTCCGAGATTGGTCGGAGGCTTCGAGCCTGAGGCTTCCATCTGTGTAGTGGCGGCCTCGACCGCCAGTCGATCGACCAGGTCATTCATGGGATCGCCCGAATGGCCTTTCACCCAGCGGAATGTGACATCGCCACGACTCAAGACGAGATCGATGAATGGCTCCCAGAGATCTCGGTTGGCAACCAGCTTGCGCTGAGAGTTCTTCCAGCCCCGACGCTTCCAGCCGTCATGCCACCGATCACGGAAGCAATGCACGACATAGGTGGAGTCGCTCACGATCTCGACAGGACCCTGATGCGATTTCACCGCCTCGAATGCCGCCATGATCTCCATGCGCTGGTTCGTGGACTGCGCTTCTCCCCCGCTGGCAAAGCCACCGTCGACAACCGCCCATGCCCAACCACCCGGGCCGGGGTTACCGCTGCACGCACCATCGGTGTACACGACTGTTGTCACCGTTCCAGCGTCCCACAGGTCAGAGCGAACAACCGACATCCATGATTCACAAAAATTCAACCGGGCTACCTGCCGGTAACCACTTTCATGTGGGCATCATGGTGCTACGCAATTTCTGAAAGGCGCCTCGTGGACCTTGATCAGTTCGTCAGCCAACTTCCCGATTCCGACCCCGGAGAAACGGTTGAGTGGCTCGATTCTCTCGACGCTGTCATTAACACCGCCGGGAAGACCCGCGCTCGGTACTTGGTATCGCGGCTCACCGAGCGGGCACGCGAGTTGCAGATCGGTACACCAGCAGAAGTCTCGACGCCGTACATCAACACGATTCCCGTTGAAGAACAGCCGTGGTTTCCCGGCGACGAGGAGATCGAAAAGCGCATTCGCCAGTACTTGCGCTGGAACGCGGCAATGACCGTCATCTACGCCAACAAAAATGCCGATGGTATCGGTGGCCATCTTTCTTCCTACGCATCATCAGCGATGTTGCTCGAGGTTGGCTTCAATCATTTCTTCCGCGGCCGTTCAGGAACACTGGTCGGCGATCACGTCTATCTACAAGGTCATGCGGCTCCCGGCATTTATGCGCGCGCCTATCTCGAAGGCCGGCTAAGCGAAGACGAAATGTCGAAGTTCCGCCGAGAAATCGGAGGCGGAGGACTTTCGAGTTACCCGCATCCGTGGCTCATGCCCGAGTTCTGGGAGTTCCCAACCGTTTCGATGGGACTCGGTCCGCTCAATTCGATTTACCAGGCCCGATTCAGCAAATACCTCCTCAACCGCCAGATCGACGACACGAGCGCAACAAAGGTGTGGTGTTTTCTTGGCGATGGTGAAACCGACGAACCCGAAACGCTTGGATCAATTTCGCTTGCCGCCCGAGAGCAACTCGACAATCTCATTTGGGTCGTGAACTGCAATCTGCAACGACTCGATGGCCCCGTCCGCGGTAACGGCAAAATCATTCAG